>DASYGQ010000087.1:0-4281 GCA_035999585.1 Bacteroidia bacterium
GCGATTCTTACCTGGCTAATTTCCTTCGCGCCAATGAATACGAGACCAAACGTAACATTGCCAAATACGGCAAGCCTGTTGACATGACCGAATGGGGAATGACACCTTCTACAATCAATGCCTATTACAATCCAACCATGAATGAAATCGTTTTCCCGGCCGGTATCATGCAATTCCCTTTCTTCAATCCCGATGCAGATGATGCGGTGAATTACGGTGCCATGGGCTCCGTGATCGGCCATGAAATCACACACGGTTTCGATGATGAAGGCTCACAGTTTGATGCCGAAGGAAACCTGAAAAACTGGTGGACCGAGGAAGACAAAAAGAAATTTGAAGCAAAAACGAAAATTCTGGTTACTCAGTTCAACAGTTACGTGGTGATTGATTCCACCCATGTAAACGGAGAACTTACTCTGGGAGAAAACATTGCCGATCTGGGCGGTCTGACCATTTCCTATTATGCACTCAAGCACTCCCTGATCGGGAAACCTGTTCCGGCCAAAATCGATGGCTTCACAGCAGAACAGCGTTTCTTCCTGAGCTGGGCTCAGGGCTGGAGAACGAATATGAGACCTGAATACCTCAAGAAAATGGTGCGTACCAATAACCACTCTCCTGCCATGACACGTGTATCAGGTCCATTGAGCAATATGAAAGAGTTCTATGAAGCCTTTGGAGTAAAAGAAGGCGACAAAATGTATCGCAAGCCCGAAGACCGGGCTGAAATCTGGTAAACAGAGCGTCCTGTTAACAAAAAGAAGATTGCTTCAGAAGAATTTGAAGCAATCTTCTTTTTTATTGAATTCCTCCCTTTCAACGAGCAACACAGACAAAAGTAATTTACCGATGAATTTTTTAAAAAAGGCTATGCTATACCTTTTTCCTCAAGGTGGCACAGCAGAATCAGAATGGTATCCTCCTGAAAAACACATTCCTGAAATACTGGAACTGTATTCCTCATTCAAGCAAAACATCACTTTTGTTCAAATCGGGTCAAATGAAGGCATTGTGAATGATCCTATTTATCAGTATGTAACAAAATACAAATGGAGAGGGATTCTAATAGAGCCTGTCAAATATCTGTTTGATAAGCTGACTGCAAACTATGCCGGAAATGACGGGAGATTGTTGTTTGAAAATGTCGCGATCGGTAAAGAAAACGGGAATGCCATCCTTTACCGGCTTCGCGAATCGAGTGACCCCGGTCTTCCTTACTGGTATGACCAGCTTGGCTCCTTCAGAAAAGAAATTGTTTTAAAGCATAAAAACGAGATACCCCGTATTGAAGAATTCCTCATGGAGGAAACAGTATCCGTTGTCAGACTCGATAGCTTACTGAAAAAGTATTCCATCTCCAAACTTGATTTGATCCATATCGATACAGAAGGCTACGATTATGAAATCATTAAAACCATTTCCTTAAAAAACGCAGATCCGGATCTGATTCTTTTCGAACATAAACATTTGTCGGACACTGATTATAAAGCCTGTGTAAGGTATCTGAGTAAACAACAGTTTGTTCTTTTTTCATTCTGGGGCGACACCATTGCACTTGCACCACGCATAGTGCCTGTGCTAATTAAGTCTTAAGAGTCCGTTTTAGAACCGACTTTTTCAAGTGCGCCCAGAAATTCCTCTTCCCTGATTTCACTCCAACTGGTCTCAAAGTCAAAAGTCATGTCGTAAATCAGGTTATGGTCGGGCAGGATTTTGGCTGTGAAATGATGTAGCAAATAGTTACTGCCGAGTACCTGAATCTCATCAAATTCCGAAGCCGACACTATCCGGAAATAATTTTTCCCGTTTTTGTATTTTCGGTACAGAGGGTAGGATATGGATGGATTTGACATCCTGCAAAGGTAAGAAAGACGGTTTTAAAACAGAAGCTCATTTCGGAGATGCATTAATTGTACATTTGTCGGAATGCAGGCTTTTCTGAAAACATTTGCCGAGGATTTGTGGAACCGCTATCAGCCGGATCTCAGTTCCGTTTGCGTTGTCCTTCCCAACCGCAGGGGTGCCCTTTTTCTGAAAGAATATCTTTCTGAACAAGCTGGCCATACCATTTTTGCTCCGGAAATATATTCCACCGAAGATTTTATATACGAACTGAGCGGACTGCAGATCATCGACAATACCGAACTGCTTTTTGAGCTTTATTCCGTTTACTCAGCCACAATGCAGAACGAGGCGGACAGCTTTGAATTATTCAGCAAATGGGCTCCCACACTCATTGCCGATTTCAATGAACTGGACCGTTACCTCGTGGATGCCCGCCAGCTCTTTATCAACCTGAGCAGTATCCGGGAAATCGAGAACTGGAGTCTGAACAGCACAGAACTCACCGAGTTTCAGATCAATTACATTCATTTCTGGGAATCATTGGGAAAATATTATCATATACTGCGTGATAAACTCCGGCAGGAGAACAAGGCCTGGCAAGGCCTCGCTTACCGTTATGTCTCGGATCACATAAGCACACTGATAGATAAGCAAAGCTGGAGAATGACCTGCTTTGTTGGTTTCAACGCCCTCAATAACGCGGAAGAAAAGATATTCACCCATCTGCAGCGCGAAGGAAAAGCCGAACTGTATTGGGATGCCGATTCCTATTACCTGAACGACACCGGCCAGGAAGCCGGTAAATTCCTGCGCAGGTATAAAAGTGAATTCAACGAAAACGAGAACAAGTTCCGTTGGACAGGAGAAGGCCTTTTGAAAGGAACCAAGAAAATTCATGTCATCGGAGCTGCAAAGAATATCAGCCAGGCTAAGTTCGCCGGAACTCTGCTCCGCGACTTGCAGCGTAAAAACCAGACCATGCGTTCGACAGCCCTGGTACTGGCTGACGAAAACCTGCTTTTCCCTGTTCTCAATAGTATTCCTCCGGAGATTACGGATATCAATGTCACGATGGGTTATCCGCTGAAGAGCACTCCTATGGCTTCACTCTTTCACCTGCTGTTTCAGCTTCATGTGAATGCTGAGAAATTCAGCAAGGGAAAAAAAGGCGAAAAACGTTTTTACCACCAGGATCTCACACGGTTGCTCCGTCACCCCTATATACGTCAGGCTTTTCGGGACAGCGATCTGGTGAGCGCCCTCTGCAAATACGTGCTTGATTACAACATTGTATTCATCGGACTCCGTCAGCTCGAAAAATTTTGTCTGGCCTCCTTTCCGAATCAATGGAATAATCTCCAGGCCCTTCTTCTCCCCTGGGTCAGTGTAGATGACAGCTTCCTGGCGCTTGAAGCTCTTGTCGATATGCTTCGAAAAACCTTCCGGGCAAAGGAGAATGAGAATCAGGAAAAACATGCTACCAGCGTGGAGACCGAGCTTTTGTTTCAGTTCAGCACTTTCCTGAAACGTCTGGAAAGCCTTTGCCGGACTTATGGTCATGTGACTGAGCTGAAGACACTTCAAACACTCTTTGCTCAGCTGGCGGGCATTTCAACCATCCCTTTTTACGGTGAACCCTTGCTTGGCTTGCAGGTTATGGGGATGCTGGAAACCCGGACGCTGGATTTCGAAAACATCGTTTTGCTTTCTGCCAATGAAAACATACTTCCCAGTGGCAAAGCTCAGAACAGCTTCATTCCTTTCGACCTCAAAAAATTATTCGGTCTGCCTCAGTATACCGATAAAGATGCCGTATTCGCTTATCACTTTTACCGGCTCATGCAAAGAGCAGAAAATGTTTACCTGCTTTACAATACGGAATCCGATAAGTTCGGCGACGGGGAAAAGAGCCGTTACATCACCCAGTTACTGAATGAACTGGCAAAACTCAATCCGGCCATTCAAATTGAAGAATCCTTGCTGAGCCTGAACTACTCCGGAGAATCTGAAGAGCCTGTTGTGATTGTTAAAGACGAAAGTGTCATGGTCAGGCTCCAGGTTCTGGCCGGGAAAGGACTCTCGCCTACCCTGCTCAATACATTCCGGAAGTGTCCCCTGAAATTTTATCTGCATTACGTGACAGGGATCCGTGAAACGGAAGAAGTCGAAGAAGAGATTGGTGCCGACACAATGGGAACCGTCATTCACGAGGTGTTGCAGGCTCTCTATACCCCCTTTACCGGAAAGAATATGGTGGCCGCTGATTTCGGCAAGCTTAAAGAGGGACTTGAAAAAGAGGTGCAAAAAGCTTTTGCTGCCTATTTCCCCGAGGAAGTGATCCGGAGCGGCAAAAACCTGCTGGCTTACCGTGTTTCACTGCAATTCATCCGGACTTTCCTGGATGGAGAAGAGAAATTTCTTGAGAACGGAGGAACA
>DASYGQ010000106.1:0-5145 GCA_035999585.1 Bacteroidia bacterium
CTGATGTTGTACCTGGGTTACTCCAACACACTGATTGCGTCACGCATGCTCTTTCTCAGCCCTGTCGCCATGCGCCTTGAAATGAAGGAAGGGATTAATAACTGTTCCGTTATCAACGACAGTTATAATTCCGACCTGGGCTCGCTGGCAATTGCGCTTGATTTTTTGAATCAGCAGAAACAACATCCCCGCAAAACACTCGTCCTCTCCGATATCCTTCAAAGCGGTAAAAGCGAGGAGAGTTTGTACAGGGAAGTGGCTGAGCTGTTGTCAAGCAAAGGGATCAACCGCATTATCGGTATCGGCGAAGCCATCACGAGACAGAGTGAAGTGTTTCAGTGCGAAAGAGATTTCTATCCATCCACTCAGGATTTTCTGCGCCACTATACAAATTCTTTTTTCAGAGATGAAACAATTCTCCTGAAAGGAGCCCGGAGCTTCTGTTTTGAAGATATCAGCAAAGTGCTTCAGCAAAAAGCGCATGAAACGGTCATGGAGGTGAACCTCAGTGCCATTGTCAATAACCTCAATTATTACCGTTCGCTGCTGAAGCCACAGGTTCGCGTCATGGCGATGGTCAAAGCCTTTTCATACGGAAGCGGAAGTTTTGAAATTGCCAATGTGCTACAGTTTCATCATACCGATTACCTGGCTGTGGCTTATGCCGACGAAGGCGTTGAGCTGCGAAAGGCCGGAATTACACTGCCTGTGATGGTCATGAATCCTGAAGAGCAGAGTTACGACAGCATGATACAATATAATCTGGAACCGGAGATTTTCAGTTTCAGGGTACTCAACCTGTTTGATGAAGCGGCACGAAGGAATAAAATGCTGGAAGAGGGCGACCGTAAACTGAATGTCCACATCAAGCTAGATACCGGCATGCACCGCCTGGGGTTTGAGGAAAAAGACATCAACGAACTGGTTGTACGGATCCGCAACAACAAGAATTTATGCATCCGGTCGGTGTTTTCTCACCTCGCCGGCAGTGATGAGGAAGAGCACGATGAATTCACAACCACGCAGATACGCCGTTTTGCAGAGATGAGCTCTGCCATCACCGGCCATTTCGACTATCCCATTCTCCGTCATGTGCTTAATTCGGCGGGCATTTCGCGTTTCCCTTCCGGGCAATTTGACATGGTCAGGCTTGGCATTGGTTTATACGGTATCGGATCAAGCCCCGAGGAGCAGGCCAAGCTTCAGCATGTGAGCACACTGAAAACAACAATTTCACAGATCAGACAGGTGCCGAAAGGCGACAGCATCGGATACAGCCGCAAAGCCTATGCAAAAGAAAACATGCTGATTGCAACAGTGCCTATCGGTTATGCCGACGGCCTGAGCCGAAAACTCTCCAACGGTAAAGGTAAAATGATGGTGAACGGAAAGCCGGCTCTGGTCGTGGGCAATGTATGTATGGATATGTGCATGATCGATGTGACCGACATTGCTGCCAAAGAAGGGGATGAGGTAATTGTGTTTGGTGAAGAGTATCCGATCACCCGCATTGCACGCGACCTGGGAACCATACCGTATGAAGTGCTTACCAATGTGTCGCGACGTGTGAAACGCGTATACTACCAGGAATAAAAATCTCTTCTAGAAATAAAGAGGATGCAGCCTGAATTTTTTCAGAGAAGATCTGTACTCCAGGGCCGGTGCCGGCACTTTGAGGAAATCAATTGTTTTAAAGAAGATAAGCGAAGCCTGGCAGCCGGTTTCTATGCGACGGAAATCCGCATCGGGGGAAAGAAAGAGGCGGCGTGATCGCTCAAAAGACGGAAGAGGCTGATTGTTTGCAGCAGAAGCATCCTGATTTTTTCTTCCGCTGATCATTCCATCGGCCCCCAGTCCGACAGCCAGATTGAGCCATTTCGGGAAAGAGGAGGTATGGTCCAGGAAAGAGGCGATATTGAAAGAGAGCCAGTAAGATTGTCCGTTGTAATCTTTCAAAATACTTTGAGCCGGAGAAGTGCCAAGTTCATCGGGGCGGTAAGACGGATAAATGGTTTTGTGATAAGAGAATTTCAACATCACCCGTTGTTCATGCCAGCCCAGATATTGACCGATGACAAGCCCTGCGCCGGCGGAATTGGCAAGCATATCGCCACCTGAAAAGCCCCATCCGGAGGAAAAACCATCGAAGATCTCGATCGTAGTAAGGAAAATAAGCCCCGTGATACCGCCACACCAGATCGCTTTGTCCTGAGGCATACCGGTCCACCTGTATACATCCGTTCCCAATACTCCCAGATTATATGCGGTTGCGGCATGGCCCATCTTATCCATCTGAAGCCATTCAGAATTATCATTGAAAAAATGGAAACGGCTGTGAGGATAACTGCGATACCATAGGTATTGGAGAGCAACCATAGCGCCTGTGAAAGCAATGCCTTCGGTAATAACAACACCTGATACCCGGCGTGAATCATTAACGGGAGAAGGATAAAAAAAACCTGAAGGCGTTGGATTCTGGGCGCAGGCGCAGAGCGAAATGAAAAGAAGCAAGGTGGTAAAGATCTTCCGGCTCATATCGGCTTTTTGATCATTTCTGATTCGGATATTCTGAAAATATGGGCAAGATAAGAAATTGCCTGCGGGAGTTAGGGAGTTTGCCGTTCTTTGTTTTTTTGCGAGGGCTCGCTGGTTTGTCCTATATTTACGATCATCATCATTCATTTCAACGCCTTTATTGTGATTAAAGGAATTCATTCAAAACATCTGTGTCCCTGCTTTCCGGCAGTTTTGTTTTTCGTAATTCTGTTTTTCTTTTCCGGACAGCCTGCCAGTGCACAAAATACCCGTCGCGCAGATTCACTCCAAACCCTTCTGGCTTCGTCATCAACCGATACCACACGCATCCGGCTTCTCAACCTGCTTTCGGAAGAAGTAGTGGATGTGAATCCCGAAAGAGCGATCCAGGCGGCACAACAGGCCTTGCTTCTGTCCACCAAAACAAATAACAGAGAAGGAGAGGCCATGGCTTTGCGTAATGTGGGTTATGGATATTACAATCAGGCCAGTTATAAAACAGCACTTACACAATTCCTGAAAGCATTGCACATCCAGGAGTCGCTTAAGAACAAAAAAGGAATTCTTGCTTCCGCCACAGCCATCGGTAATTTATACCTGGAACTCAGGCAGCCCGATGAAGCCCTTCCTTACTTCCGGCGAACACTCGACCTGGCTAATGAGCTGAATCTTAAAAGAGGAAAAGCAACTTCATATATCGGGCTTGGGACTGTTTTCTCGAACAAGGGAGATAATAAACAGGGCCTGGCTTATTATACCGATGCCTTGCGGTTGTTTCAGGAGCTCAATGAAAAAAGCGCTATTGCCACGTCGTACAACAACATTGCGAATATATACGACAAGGAAAAAAATTACGCCAAGGCACTGGTGTACATCACCAAGGCTTTGGCCATTAATGAGGAAATAGGCAATATTTACGGAGTTTCGCTTGCGCTCAACAACATTGCATTTTTCTACAATGCCATGGGCAATTACGACAAGGCCATTGAGTTTTATAAGCAGGGCCTTGAGAAGGCACAGAAAATGGGAGCGAACGACCGGATTCTGGAATCCTGCAAGGGCCTCGCCAGTGCTTACAAGAAGCAGGGCAATTACAAAGAGGCCCTTCGCGTAAGCGAGATGAGTCTTCGCCTGGATGATACGGTATATAACAGAGAAAGCACAAGACAAATGGCCGAAATGCAGGCCCGGTTCGACAATGAAAAAAAGGAGCAGCAGATTGGATTGCTCACGAGAGATAAACGTATCCGTGAAGCGGAGCTTGGCCGGCAGACACTGATCAACTGGGTGCTTGCGCTTGGAGTCAGCCTTCTTTTGCTGCTGGCCATGGTTGCTGTTTTTGGTTATGTCCAGAAGAAAAAAGGGAATGATCTGCTGGCCATGAAAAACAATAAGATTGAAACGGCTTACAACATCATTGAAGAACAGCATAAAGATATTAAGGACAGCATCCGATACGCCAAGCGCATTCAGGAAGCCATTTTACCGGCAACACGATTCAAAGATTCTTTCGGTGAAAATGGCTTTGTTCTTTTTAAACCGAAAGACATTGTCAGCGGCGATTTTTTCTGGGTTGAAAAAACGAAATCCGGAGAAACACTGGTTGCCGCGGTTGACTGCACAGGACATGGTGTGCCGGGCGCCTTCATGAGTATTGTCGGCAATAATCTTCTGAATCAGGCGGTGAAAGAACGCGGGCATACCGACCCTTCCGAAATTCTCAATGAGCTGAATCAATCATTGAGCGATACTCTGATGCAGACAATGGATGATTCAAGTGTTAAAGACGGAATGGACATTGCGTTATGCTCCATCCGGCCTTCGGGGAAGGGAACATGGGATCTTTGTTTTGCAGGTGCCAACAACCCTGTGTGGCTGATTCGAAAACCGCAGCGTGGTATGAGCCCTGTTCTGGAAGAAATAAAAGGAGATAAATTTCCGATCGGCATATTTGTGGGAGAAGAAATGCATTGTTTCGGAAAGCACGAAATCAAACTTCAGGAAGGGGATACGCTGTACATATTCACAGATGGTTTTGCCGATCAGTTTGGCGGTGCCAAAGGAAAGAAATTCAAATACCGTACGCTGAAAGATTTGCTTTTGGTCAGTCAGCACATATCCATGGTTGAACAAAAAGCGATGCTGGAAAATACACTTGCCCGTTGGAAAGGAGAGCTGGAGCAGGTTGATGATATTCTGGTGATTGGAATCCGTATAGGATAAATGGCCTTTGAGTCAGGGATTGATATAAGTCAATATTTTATAACACTGCTCCCTTTACATTTGACCTGTGAACAAAATTTAGGGCTTTGTTCATACCTACGAAAGCCTGCTGCAAATATCCTACCTCAAGCCTGATGAGCAGCAGGCTTTCTTTTTTTAACACCCTGACTCAGCATAATTCCTTATCTTTTCTCGGTCAAACGAACAATTGCCCGGCATGAAAATAAAATTCCCTGCAGCTGAAAAATTCATTTCTGAAAACAGCGCCCGATTTATCGGAAAAAAAGTTGTTTCCTTTGAAACGGAATACCTGATACGCGAACTCGTGTTTGAGGAAGGTGAAATAGTAGCCGGAGTGATCATGACTGCAGTGCCCGACAGCCCGCT
>DASYGQ010000120.1:0-20289 GCA_035999585.1 Bacteroidia bacterium
CTTCCATGTCGGGCTTGACCTCGCAACCCAATTTCAACTCTTTCCTGGAAGCTATGAAAGGGCATAAACGTCACCGCCCAATGAATACCGATACCCTGAATGCATTCTCCAACTACTGGGAAAATGTGAGGGAATATTATTACCCTTTTGAAAGTGATATGAAGGCCGGAACTGCGGAAGTGTATAAGCATGAAATTCCGGGCGGACAGTATTCCAATCTGAAGCCACAGGCTCAATCACTCGGATTGCTGGAACGAATGGATGAAATCAAACAGGCTTATGCGGACGCCAACGAATTGTTCGGTGATATCGTTAAAGTAACCCCTTCATCCAAGGTGGTGGGAGACCTGGCCATGTTCATGGTGTCCAATCACCTGACCAAAGCAGATGTCCAGGAGAAAGCTTCTTCCCTTTCCTTTCCCGACTCTGTAAAAGGAATGCTTCGCGGTGACCTGGGACAACCCGACGGAGGATGGCCGGATGATTTACAAAAGAAGGTACTGAAAGGAGAAAAACCGTATACCGACTTGCCCAACAAACACCTGAAACCGCTTGATTTTGAAAAAGAGCTGAAAATATTCAGGGAGAAGTACGACGAGCATCAGACCGAATGTGATTTCCTGTCGTACAGCTTCTATCCGAAAGTCTTCGATGAATATTACAAACACCTGCGGAAATATGGCCAGGTGACAAATATCCCGACTCCTGCCTTTTTATACGGACTGGAAAACGGAGAGGAAGTCATGATTGAAATTGAACGGGGCAAAACCATTCTGGTCCGCCTGCTTCAAATCGGGGATGCTGATGAAGAAGGTGTACGCACGGTGTTTTTTAAGTTGAATGGTCAGAACCGTTTTATCGAGGTGAAAGACAATTCGGTGAACAGTAAAAAGATAAGCCATACCAAGGCAAATGGAAGCAACCAGATAGGCACCCCCTTGCAGGGGATTCTTTCAAGGCTTTTTGTTAAGGAAGGAGATACCGTAAAAACCGACGCTCCGCTGTTCACGATTGAAGCCATGAAAATGGAAAGCACAATCACGTCATCCTCAAGCGGGCGTGTCAAAAAAATATGGCTGCCTGAAGCAACGTATGTAGAAGCTGCTGATCTTATTGTCGAGCTTGAATAGAGACTGCCAGAATAATCAGATCGGTTGTCGGTGTTTCATCTGTTGAAGGGAAATCTTTGCGCTGCATGCTGATGATCCGGAACCCGTTTGCTTCAAGTGCAGCTGAAAGATAATCTGCCTGGTGGTAGTGGATATAGGCTTTGTCATCCGCACAGGCACTGGATCCTTTGAGCCCTGATTTGCTGTAATCATCCTCCATCGTACTGAGGTATAAAATGCCACCTGAATGGAGCAGGAGGGAAGCATCCGAGATCAGCTTTACAGCCTCTTCTTTGGAAAGATAAGGAAGGCAGAACCCGCACATGATACCATCGTATTTTACAGCGAGCTTGCTCATGTTCCGGCAATCCATCTCCTGAAATTCAGCATGAGGGTTATTGATCCGGCCGAGGTCAAGCATGTTGGAGGCCAGGTCTGTTGCAAGGATCTTCAGGTCCGGCCGCTTACTCAGCAAATACCGTGTAATGTTACCGGGTCCGCAACCCAACTCCAGCACATCAGCAGGATGTCGGGAGATGCTTTCACAAAACAAATCGAACGTATCGTTGTATAAATCGAAATCCATAAACCTGCGCTGATAATCAAGCGCGTATTTATTGAATACATCGACGGCCATCCGGGTTTTGTCCATGGCAGGAAATGATCAGAAGTTACCGATGGAGAGCATGACCAGGGTACAGGCTTCCACAGCTTCAATACCTTGTTTCTCTGCCATTGCCAGAAATTCCGGATTTTCGGTTCCCGGATTGAAAATGATGCGTTTCGGATGAAGACCCAGGATATAGGAGTAATAATCCTTCTGATGTTCAGGAGCCACGTATAAAGTAACGGTATCCACGTTGGAATAAGCCGGATGGCCCGTTTCAATATGCACCCCATCGAGGTTTGCTTCTTTAAGCCCGATGGCAAGAACAGGATGACCATGCTGCTTCAACTGATGGAGAGCCCGATAGGAATAGCGCTCAGGGTTGGTGGAAGCGCCTATGATGAGTGTTTTTTTCATGCTGAGATGTTAAACCGAAAATAAATTTGATTCTCTTTTTAAAATTCTTCCGGAGCGGATAGCTCCTGTTGGGTGTAATGTTATTAAAAAACAAGGCAACAACAAACAAAATGAGCACTCCTGATAAAACAGGAGAAAGTACATAGAGGTAACCCAATGCCTTTATTTTTTCACTCCCGATGCTTGCTATAAGTGCCGTGGCTCCTCCGGGCGGGTGCAATGTTTTGGTGATCTGCATGGCGACGATGGATGTGGCCACAGCCAGTGCCGAGGAAAGCCATATTTCATGTGGGATCAGTTTATGTGCCGTTACCCCCACGATGGCACAAACCACATGCCCGCCTATCAGGTTGCGGGGTTGTGCCAGTGGACTGTTGATCGCACCATAAACCAGCACCGATGAAGCACCAAAAGATCCGATCAAAAACAGGTTATCATTGAGCACGAAATACTGGCTGTTTAAATATCCGATAATCCCAATCCCGAAAAAGGCGCCTAAAAAGGTGAAAAAATGCTCCTTTTTATCAATCAGCGTTTCTTTGTAGAGAACGTATTTGACTTTCCGGTAATTCCTTTTTAGTCTTTGGGCTGGCATTGATTTTTTTTGGGGATGATCACTCAATTAATTGCTACTAGTGTGTAGAACCAAAATGCCCTTGAAAATCAATCGTTTCCAAGGGCATCGAAGTATGCGAACTAAGTCCGCCGTAGCTCGCTTCAGCGAGCGGAGGCGGAGAGAGAGGGATTCGAACCCCCGGGGCTGTTACACCCAGTAGTTTTCAAGACTACCGCGATAGACCACTCTGCCATCTCTCCGCTGCAAAAGTAACATCTCTTTATAAACTGACAATTATTTCGCAAAATATTAATTGCTACTTTTGGGCATCATGAATCAATATCACCGTAGTCCCCTGAATATCATTGTGATTGTTGCTGCCCTCGGGTATTTTGTAGACATCTACGATCTTATCCTGTTTGGCATCGTAAGGATTCCAAGTCTCCGAAGCCTGGGTGTGGCTGAAGCTGATCTGCGAGCTGTGGGAGTTTCTCTTGCCAACAAGCAAATGCTCGGCATGCTGTTAGGCGGAATCGTCTGGGGTATTCTGGGTGATAAAAAAGGACGTCTGGCTACACTCTTTGGAACTATCCTGCTTTATTCCCTGGCCAATATCGCAAATGGCTTCGTAACTAACATTGAGCAATATGCATGGCTGAGGGCTATTGCCGGTTTCGGACTGGCGGGCGAACTGGGCATCGGTATCACTCTTGTATCGGAAGTCATGAGCAAGGAAAACAGAGCCTATGCAACCAGCATTGTGTCAGGAGTGGGTATTTGTGGGGCTGTACTGGCTTACGGAGTTTCTTTATGGGGCTGGCGGGAAGCCTATTGGACAGGCGGGGCTTTGGGTTTATGCCTTCTGGCTCTGAGGATCTATGTAAACGAATCAGGGATGTTTGCCAGGGTCAAAGAAAGCGGTGCTGTGCGGGGCGATTTCCTGAGTTTATTCACCAATTTTAAGCGATTTATCAAATACCTCAATTGCATCCTGATCGGGCTTCCGGTTTGGTTCGTGATCGGTATCCTGATCATTTTTTCCAAGGAATTCGGCGAGGCGTTGGGTATTACAGGAACTATCAGTCCGGGCAAAGCCATCATGTTTCACTACAGTGGCGCTGCCATTGGAAGCATTCTCACAGGCTTCATCAGCCAGAAACTAAAATCCCGGCGTAAATCCATTGCCTTGGCCATCTTTCTGGTGGCCATTTGCTCAGCCTGGTATTTCTCCGCCAGAGGAGCTTCTCCCACCTTGTTTTTTATCATTATGTTCTGGCTGGGAGTGGCTCAGGGCTATTGGGCTATGTTTATCACAGTTGCCTCAGAGCAATTCGGAACCAATATCCGTTCCACCGTTACCACTACAGTACCTAACTTCGTAAGAGGAGGCACAGCTCTGATGACCCTCTGGTGGCTCAATCTTTCCGCCGGTTCAGACATTATACATGCTGCTATCATTGTAGGATCAACCGTCATTGTTTTAGCTTTGATAGCTGTGTGGCAAATGGATGAAACACATGGTAAAGACCTGGATTACTCAGAATAGCAAACAATAAATACCCGAATGAATATTACCGATTACATTCAAACACTGGACAAGCACACCGCTGCAACGCTTGATTTTATTAAAAAATCCCGCCCGGATATTCATATCAAGGGAGGCGTTGATAACTGGAACGGACTACAAATCCTGGAGCATGTCTGTATGACGGAAAAGGTAGTCTGCAAGCTCGTTTCCAAACCATCTGATCAGATCCATGAATCCGCCGAACTGTTTGGCCCGGGGAAAATGAATCACCTGGTCGTCACAAAGAGGGCAATCAAAGTGAAAGCACCCGAGATGCTGAATCCGAAAGGTGATATCCAGGACCTGGAGGCCTTCGAGCAGCTGTTCACCGCACAAAGGAATGAGCTGAAGGAAAATCTTATGCAGGGTACAATTCCGGTCGACAACCGCATTCACAAACACCCCTATCTGGGTGAAATGACCATCAGTGACTGGTTATATTTTATGATTGCTCATACCCAAAGACATCTGGAACAAATCGGGGACCATTCTGCCCTTAATAAATAGAAAATAAAAAGGGAAGAGAAAAATTGTTTCTGCCTTTTTATTGACCTTTCGGCGCGGATTTTCAGACTGTAAATCATACAATGATAAGAACCCATCATGGAAATAAAACGCTCAGGCACACAACCTTCCGGAAAAGGTCCGGCAGAATACTTTACCGGCTCTGTGAGAATTGATCCATTGTATGCTCCGCCTGAACCGGCGCGTGTGGCCATGGCTTTG
The DNA here is from genome assembly GCA_035999585.1 of Bacteroidia bacterium. Taxonomy (GTDB): domain Bacteria; phylum Bacteroidota; class Bacteroidia; order Palsa-965; family Palsa-965; genus Palsa-965. Next base: position 4,983 of record DASYGQ010000120.1, read on the forward strand.
GTGACCTTCGAGCCCGGTGCACGAACCGCCTGGCACACGCATCCATTCGGACAAACCCTGATCGTCATTTCCGGATGCGGTTGGGTTCAGCGTGAAGGCGGGCCAAAAGAAATAATTCGTCAGGGTGATGTGGTTTATTTTGAACCGGAGGAAAAGCACTGGCATGGGGCTACGTCAACCACGGCCATGAGCCATATAGCCGTACAGGAAAAATTAAACGGCTCACCCGTTGTGTGGATGGAACAGGTATCGGATGAGCAGTTTTTGTCCATTTAACCTTATCAATTTGCAGATCATTCTATTGGGTGTAACCAAAATACGTCCGAATACATTATTTTCTAAGAATGTTCTTTGTTTAAAAGAAAAATAGTACTTACCTTTGACGTCAGTAACGCACAACGAGAGTATGATTCTTTCTTTTGGCAGTAAGGAGACCAGGAAAATTTGGGAAGGTGAAAGAATAAAAGGACTTTCTCTTGACTTGCAGGAAATCGGCAGGCGTAAACTAAGGATGCTGAATAACTCACAAAACATTGCAGACTTACAGATTCCGCCTTCCAACAGGCTTGAAAAGCTGAAGGGGAACTTAAAAGATTTTTATTCAATCCGAATCAATGATCAATGGAGAGTTGTTTTTAAATGGAGCAACGGAAATGCTACAGAAGTTCAAATAATGGATTATCACTAAAAACAATTTCATGAAGAAATTAAAAAACATTCATCCGGGTGAAGTCTTACAAGAGGAATTCCTGGCTCAACTGAATATTACCGCGTATCGTCTCTCCAAGGACATTGGAATTCCGCAAACAAGAATTTCGGAAATTATGAAAGGCAACCGAAGGATTACAGCAGATACAGCCCTGAGACTTTCCAGATACTTTGGCACTACGGCCAAATTCTGGCTCGGACTGCAAGATGATTTCGATATTGAAGAAGAGGAAGGATTGAAAGCGGAGGAGTTAAAAGCCATCAGAATGTATACTTCCACGGCAGCTTAGCCGAACTTAGTTAATAATCAGTCTGTAATCTCACTCTCCTTTCCCAACCTTATACCCAATCCTCTTCCTCGGCTCCTCCGGCGGGTTCAATAATTTACGTAAAGCCGAAAATAATGTTTTGATATCCTCACTGTTTTTCAAAACCTGAGTTTCCATCCTTTCCAGCTGAAGGAGAATGTCTTTATGGGTCAGCAGCAGTTCCCGCATCTTTACAAACAGTTCGATGATCCGAACACTCATGTGAATAGCCTCTTCGCTCTTCAACACATTGGCCAGCATCAATACCCCGTGTTCGGTAAAGGCATAAGGCAAGGTGCCTCCGAGATGCTGTTTGGAAGGTATCGCTTTTTGCGATACCAGGAGTTCCGTCTCCGCTTCGGTCAGCTGAAACATGAAATTATCCGGAAAGCGGCTTTGATTCCGTTTCACCTGCTCACGCAAACGAATGGCTTTTACACCATACAGATCAGCCAGATCGCGGTCAAGCATGATTCTTTGTCCCCGTAACTGATATATCTTACTTAAGAGAATTTCATCGGGAACAATCGCCGGTTTATGCTCTGTCATATACTGTCTTTTAGGGTATCGCAATCTGCGATACCTGAGAGAACCAAATTTATGTATTTTATATGGAATACTTTTTATGAATAATTCATTCAAAGCCGATCATCAAATGGGCAGGACTTGGTTTTATATTTTTTCGTAATTTTCCAATCCCGATTCACTCATAAGAAATGAGCAAAAAAGAAACCAGCACTCCCAAAAAACTCAGGGTTTGTCCGAACGGACATACTTATTACAAAAGCAGCGACTGCCCGGTTTGTCCGGTTTGTGAAAATGTCCGGAAACCCCAAGGGGGATTTCTTTCATTGCTGAGTGCCCCGGCCCGCAGAGCTCTGGAAAACAAGGGGGTTACCACATTAAATAAGCTGGCTATATACAGTGAAAAGGAGATTCTGGCGCTTCACGGCATGGGGCCTGCGTCAATGCCTAAACTCAGAAAGGCATTGAAAGAAATAGGGTTAGCTTTTAAAAAGCGATGAAACGTTCTTCACTATCTACGGAAGGGACAATACATCAAACATAGTCATCTGACCGATCCAGCCATATATTCGGCCTTCTTGGCGAATAATCGAATGCTTCCGGGACTCCGAGAATATCTTTGGTAGCCCGCTCTTTATGGGCCCAAAAATATTACCATGGCCGATAAAAAAAACAAAAACAAAAAAGCCAATAAAAAGGCGGAAAGTCTTGATCAGTCCACTGAAAACGGGTTGAACCAATTCCTCACCACCAATCAGGGGCTTCGGATCAACGACAACCAAAACTCTCTGAAAGCAGGGCAGCGGGGTGCGACATTGCTCGAAGATTTCATCCTGCGCGAAAAGATCACTCATTTCGACCACGAGCGCATTCCTGAACGTATTGTCCATGCCCGCGGCTCTGCCGCCCACGGGGTGTTCGAGCTTTACGAACCACTGGGTAAATACACCAAAGCTGGCTTCCTGAATGATAACAGCCGGCACACTCCGGTCTTCGTCCGCTTTTCGACTGTGGCAGGATCCAGAGGTTCATCCGACCTTGCCCGCGATGTGAGGGGCTTTTCCGTAAAGTTCTATACGGAGGAAGGCAATTACGACCTTGTTGGTAATAATATGCCGGTTTTCTTCATCCAGGATGCCATCAAATTCCCTGACCTTATACATGCCGTCAAACCTGAGCCTCATCATGAGATGCCACAGGCAGCATCGGCTCACGATACATTCTGGGATTTCATTTCCCTCATGCCCGAATCCATGCACATGATCATGTGGCTGATGTCCGACAGGGCCATTCCCCGCAGTCTGCGCATGATGGAAGGTTTTGGCGTACATACCTTCCGTTTGATCAATGAAGCCGGCAAAGCCTGTTTTGTGAAATTTCACTGGAAGCCTTTGCTGGGGGTGCATTCCGTAGCCTGGGATGAGGCACAAAAAATCTCCGGAAAAGATCCCGATTTTCACCGGCGTGATTTGTGGGAAGCCATTGAAAAGGGTGACTTTCCTGAATGGGAGCTGGGTCTGCAGATTGTACCGGAGAAGGATGAACATAAATTCCCGTTCGACCTGCTCGATCCCACAAAGCTTATTCCTGAGGAGCTCGTTCCTGTAATTCGTGTGGGCAAAATGACGCTCAACCGCAACCCCGATAATTTCTTTGCCGAAACCGAACAGGTGGCTTTTCATCCCGGGCATCTGGTTCCGGGTATCGACTTCACCAACGATCCCTTGTTACAGGGACGGTTGTTTTCTTATACCGATACCCAGCTCTCCAGGCTCGGCAGTCCGAATTTCCATGAGATCCCCATCAACCGTCCCATTGCACCGGTGCACAATAACCAGCGCGACGGGCACATGCGGCAGACAATCAACAAAGGGCAATCAGCATATCAACCCAATACCACCGGTGGGGGATGCCCCTTTCAGGCCAAGGCCGCCGATGGAGGATTCACGTCCTTTACCGAACGCATCGATGCGAATAAAATACGCGGACGCAGCGAAAGCTTTTTTGATCATTTCAGCCAGGCTACCTTGTTTTTTCATAGCCAGTCGCCTTACGAGCAGCAGCATATTATCCATGCCCTGCAATTTGAGCTGGGTAAAGTCGAAAATCCTGAAATCCGTAAACGAATGCTTGGCCTGTTGAGTCAGGTGGATGAAAAGCTCGCGGCTGAGGTCGCCGAAGGCCTTGGCATGACTGTACCGGTCAAACCGGAGATGCCTATGAACCACAGCATACCTGCCGATGGGATTGTGAAAGCCTACCAGCCGATAGCCGTCAAACAAACACTTAAGAATTCACCGGCTCTGAGTATGGCAGATACCATTCATAAAGGCATTGAGACAAGACAGATTGCCATTCTGGCAGCTGATGGAGTGGATGCTGCTTCTTTGAATAAAATGACCGAAGCACTCGAAGCAGCCGGTGCACAAACCAAAGTGATTGCTGCACGGCTGGGTTTTTTGAAAACTCAGGGAGGAAAAGAGATCAAAGTGGGTCAAAGCTTTTTAAGCGCCAGCTCAGTACTGTTTGATGCTGTTTTCGTTCCGGCAGGATTGAAAAGCGGAGAAGCACTTTCCGCTAATGCCGATGCCGTTCATTTCATCAACGAAGCATTCAAACACTGCAAAGCCCTTGCTTTTGAAGGGGAAGGAGAGCTCCTGTTCAAAGCCAGTTATGCCGGCAGGCATGCAATGAAAGAGAAAACCGCTGAAACCGGCATTTTTGTTTCGGATTCAGGGTCTAAAAATCTTTCAAAGGAATTTATCCGGGCCATTTCCCAGCACCGCTTCTGGGAAAGAGAAAATCATGGAAAAGTGCCTGCATAAAGAGGAAATCCAAATCATGTGTCTAACTTTGCAGCGATAGCCAGATAATCTGCAAACAGGCCCCGGTTCATCCGGGGCCTGTTTTATTTCCTGTCCACATCACTGACTGATTCAACGAATGACCGATTCCTGCTTTGGATATTGTTCCACCTGTAAAACGGTGCACGCATTGCCATCGGCAGAAGCAATGAGTTATTGTGCAGAGCTGATGAAGCGTCTGAAGGGAGACAGAAGGCTAGATTTTGATGTTCCTTCACAAGAGTCTGACCCTGCTCTAAGCACCGATTTTTTGTATTCTGAACAACGCGGTAAGATGATCGGCATTTTGGTTTGCGCCGATACCGATGGAAAAAAAGTAATCCTCCAGGCTTTTTCCTCGAAATACAACGGACGCCTTTCTGTTCCTGGCTGGGTAAATCCCATAGCCGATCCGCTTTTGTTTGTGGCAGCCATCGAAGCCGGTAATGTGGACATTCATCCGCTTACTAAACTTATTGATTCACTTGAAAAAGGAAGCGCAGAATGGAACCGTGCTGTTGCCGAAAGAAAAAAGGTTTCACACAGGGTATTGCTCGAAATAGAAGATTTGTACGAAGTGCTGAATTTTCGGGGCGAGAAGCGCTCGCTTGCTGATTTGTTCAGCGCCGAAAAAGGAATTCCAACAGGCTCCGGAGATTGCTGTGCACCCAAGCTGCTGAACCATGCTGCTAAAAACAATTTGAAGCCTCTGAGCATGGCTGAGTTCTTCTGGGGAAGGGAAAGCGCTTCCGGCCAAAGAGTTGAAGGTGCGTTCTATGAATCCTGTTCCGATAAATGCCAGCCCATGTTGGGTTTTATGCTATGCGGCATTCCGGATCATTCCATCTGAATTCAACCGTTCCATCTGCGGATTTGCCATTCCGTGCGCCGACTGGGGTTTAAAAACGACCAGGCCACGAAACGACTGGTCTTTTGTCCTTGCGCCATGTCGATGGTGCGGACCTGCGCGGCTCCGGCTTTTTTCAAAGCTTTGTAAATTCCCCGGAGGCTTTCGCTTTTCGACACGAGGCTTGAAAACCAGAAGCAGCGTTCGGAAATTCCTGCGCTTTCTTCGATCATACGACCAATAAAAGCCTGTTCACCGCCTTCACACCACAACTCATTCTGATATCCTCCGAAATTGAGATTTCCCGCTTTCTTTTTTTCAAACCCAAGGTTTTTCCACTTGCGTTCCGTGCCGGCCTGAGCTTCAGCCAAAGACGAGTGAAAAGGGGGATTGGATAGTGTCAGGTCAAAGGACTCTCCTTGCTGAAGCACACCACCGAAAATGGAAGCTTTGTTTTTTTGCAGGCGACAGGAAATATCTTTAGAAAGGGAAGGATTTGACAGAAGCATTTTCTCAACAGAGGCGATGGCCGCCGGATCGATATCTGTACCCACAAAGCTCCAGCCGTATTCTTTGTGCCCGATCAAAGGATATATTGCATTGGCGCCAATGCCAATGTCCAGCACTCTTATTTTATTTCCGATGGGAATCACACCCTTGTTGGAGCTTGCGAGCAAATCAGCAGCCTGATGAACGTAATCGGCCCGGCCGGGAACAGGAGGGCAGAGATAACCCGGAGGAATGTCCCAGTCCGACACATCGTAAAATGATGCCAGCAACGCTCTGTTCAACATTTTCACCGCTACGGCATTTGAGAAATCGATGGATTCAGTCTGATACTTATTAACGGCAACAAAGGGTGCAAGCTCCGGGCAGGCAGCGATGAGAGACTGGAAGTCGTAGGCGCCACGGTGCCTGTTTCGCGGATGAAGCTCCGCTTTCTCGGTTCTTGCCGATCTGGTTTGTTTGTTCATAGGCTTTAAAGACTAAAAGTACCGCTTTTTTAGAAGGAATGCCCGGCATCCATATTTCATTCGTTCAAAGCTTTATTGGCATGCTTGAACGAAAAGAAAATGCCCGGAAGGTAATTGAATCTACATTTAATGCGATATCAAAAAACTGAGCCCGAAATCGCGCAAATGAAAAAACAAGTTCTGGTAACCGACAATAACTGGCAGGTTTCAAATACGCGGACTTTCTGGACTCAGTTGGAACCACGTCAGCATCTGGTGCAGATCTACGAAAACGATCATGTATTTCTGGAAACACTTGGAAACTTCGTAACGAATAGCATCGATGCAGGATCCTGTGTAATATTGATTGCAAGCACCTCACATCTTGTATCTCTGGACGACCATCTGATTTCAAAAGGGTATGATGTGGATACCTTGCGTTTCTGGGATCAATACATTCCAATCAAAGCAGAGGAATGCCTCGCTTCATTTATGGTTGATGGCATGCCGGATGAAAAGCTTTTCCGGGAAAAGGTAACAGCGCTGATCAAGCGTGCGAGAGTAAATGGCCGTAACGTAAGAGCTTTTGGTGAAATGGTGGCCTTGTTATGGGCCGAAGGCAATAAGGAGGCGACCATGAAGGTGGAAGCATTATGGAATTCATATCTCTCCGATGAATCGTTCAGTCTTTTTTGTGCTTACCCCCGGGATATCTTTGAAGACTCCTCAAGTGTCTGCATTCATGATATCTGTGAATCACACACAAAAGTGATCGACGGGTGGAGGCGACCATCCGATAAGCTATATTACAAAGGGAACTAGGGGCATTTTGATACTCGAAAAGGCCAGGAAAAGAAAAAGCCCCCTGAAAGGAGGCCTTTTCCGAAATATGAAAAAACTAAAATTAGTTTTTTGGTTTTTCTTCAGCTTTCTTTGCAGGAGCTGCTTTTTTAGATTCTTTCTTAGCAGGAGCAGCTTCTTTCTTAGCTGGAGCAGCTTCTTTTTTAGGAGCATCTTGTGCGAAAGCCATTGAAGTTGCGAAAGCAACTACGAAGAAAATTGATGTGATCTTTTTCATTGTTGTGAGTTTTGGGGTTAATTGATTTGCGTTAATTACAGGACAAAGATGCAACAGTATTATGAAGCTATTGTGAAGATTTATGAATTTTCGATAATATTTTGAATAATTAATCGAAAAACAGTCCCTTTTCCCAGTTCAGAATCCACAAAAACCTCTATGCCATGAAAATCAGCGATGGTTTTTACTATGGGGAGACCTAATCCATATCCTTCAGTCAATGTTGCATTGACGCGTTTGAAGCGACTGAAAATGTTCCGGATATTGTCCTTGGAAATGCCTATCCCACTATCTTCCACCTCCAGAATAAACTTGTCCGATGCCGGAAAGCCCCTGACATATATAGTGCCATCGGGCACATTATACTTAATCGCATTATTGACCAGGTTGAACAGGAGTGTAAAAAGCAGGTCATGATTCGCATGCTGTAGCTCCAGATCATCGGTAAATTCCAATACCGGGCGTATGTTCTTTTCAGTAAACCGTTCCTCAATTTCCATGATCACTTCCTCAGCCAGCTTCTTCATGCTCACGGTATCGTTCTTCAGATACTGATCGTTTTCAATGCGGGAAATGAGCAGGAGAGTATTCGTTACTTTTTTAAGCCGGTTCAGTGTCTTTAATGATTCTATGATACGCAGCGAGCTATCCTCATCCAGCTTACCTTCTGCAAGCATGTTTTCAAAGCGGGTCTGCAATACGCTCACCGGGGTGAGCAGTTCATGCGACACATTCGATATGAACTCCTTTTCCCTGGTAAAAGTGTCCCTGATCTTGTGCATCATTTCATTGATGGTCTGATCCAGATAAATGAAGTCGGTAGTGGTTGTAGGAATAGTCTCGAAATTGAATTTCTCGGGGTGATTGACTGTTTTTAGCTTTTTTTCAATGATCTGATGAAAAGGCCTAAGCAGATAGTTCGAATAACCGATGTTCAGCAAAATAGTAATAGCAAAGGAGATAATAAGGACAAAAAACGCCACTTTCTGCAGAACCAGGTTCAATTCCTTCATGACAGCCAGACTCTTCCCGATCTCCAGCATGTAGAGGTGTCCGCGGTGGCGGAAAGTGACATTCAGCACGCGGTAATCCACTGTTTCATCTTCCCAGATCCGCTGGGTATTTTCAAAATGCACTTCAGGCATCACCTTTTCGGTGGATTCGATACTGATATATTCTTCTTTCAGAATGTTATAACTCGAAAAGATACTGTCCTGCTCTTCCTGGAGAAATTCCTTGATCCCCACTTTATTTACGATCTTAATCACCTTCTCTTTCATATTCTGAAGGCGGTTATCCGTGTGTTGGGTTGAAACGATGGAAATAATGATGGGCACTATAATAATAAAGGCCACCAGCACGATGAGCTTGGAAAGGGTACTGTATAAAGTGAGTTTACTTCTTAACTTCATCTCATGCTTACTTTATAACCGATGCCCCGGACTGTTTCCAGCCAGTCAGTTTCTGAAAACCCGGAGAGTTTTTTGCGTAGGTTTTTGATGTGCACATCCATGTAATTGCTGTCATAATCATCTTCCAGGATGTTACCCCAAATATGTTCGGTAAGCTGAAGGCGGGTGAGAACACGGTTTTTATTAAGAAGCAGGTAATGCAAAATATCGAATTCCTTCTTTGTCAGAGGTACATCTTTGGAAGCGAATGTCACGGTCCTGTTTTGGATATCCATCTGAAATCCAAAAAAGGAAATGACATTCTTGCGCAACCCATGCCGGCGTCTTGTGATGGCTTGCATGCGTGAGTGCAGCTCCGGCAGAGAAAAAGGTTTTGCCAGATAATCATCGGCCCCCAGATTCAACCCGCCTATTTTATCGCTGGTGGCACCGCGCGCCGTAAGAATGATGAACGAAGCTTCCTTTTCAGCATTCTTGGCTTCTTCCAGCAAACTCAGGCCATCTCCGTCGGGCAGGCCCAAATCAAGCAGGATGAAATCATAATTGTTCACGAATATTTTTTCGGAAGCCTCTTTTTTACTTGCTGCAATATCGCAGGAGTAGTTTTCCTTGCTCAGAAAAATAGTTATCTCCCTGCTCAGCGTTTGTTCGTCTTCTACAATCAGTACGTTCATGTGAACTTTGAATTATTTATAAAAAAATATTCATGCCTGACAGCATTCATGGATCGCCTCTTCAATCACCTTACATGCAAGCACAATCTCCTCATCGGTAATGGTCAGGGGAGGGGCAATCCGCATGGAATGACTGTTAAATAAAAACCAGTCGCTCAATACACCTTTTTCCATACAGGCTGAAATGATTTTCAGATTGAGGGCTTCCTCTCCGAAGTCCAGCGCAAGCAATAAGCCGGCACTTCGTATCTCTTTAATAGCCTTGTGCTTCAGATTCCCTGTAAACAGTTTTCCTTTTCTCTCCACCTGAGCAATCAATTCTTCTGTTTGCAGCACTTCCAGCGAAGCCAATCCGGCTGCACAGGAAACAGGATGACCTCCAAAAGTGCTGATATGTCCGAGCACAGGATTGCGGCTGAGCGACTGCATGATCTCTTTGGAGGCAATAAAAGCCCCTAGGGGCATGCCGCCGCCCATGCCTTTGGCACAAAGGAGGATATCAGGAACAATACCATATTGTTCGAACGCAAAGAGTGTGCCTGTTCTTCCGAAACCGGTCTGAATCTCATCTAAAACAAGTAAGGTGCCCGTCTCAGAGCACTTTCTACGCAGTTTTTGAAGGAATTCGGTCCTTCCCCTCACAACTCCCGCTTCGCCTTGCACCGGCTCAATAAACACTGCTGCTGTTTGGTTGCTGATGCGGCCGAGTTCTTTTTCATCGTTAAAGATCAGATGAGAAACGCCGGGCAGCAGGGGACGGAAAGCATTCTTAAAAAACTCATCGCCCATCAGGCTGAGGGCTCCCTGGGTGCTTCCATGGTATGCATTTTTAAAAGATATTAATTCAGTGCGGCCGGTGTATCTTTTGGCAAGTTTCGAAGCGCCTTCCACTGCCTCAGTGCCTGAATTGGTGAAATAGACAGAGTCCAGGGATTTGGGAAGCACGGAGCAGAGCGCCGTCGCCAGCCTTACCTGAGGAGCCTGAATATGCTCACCATAAACCATGGTGTGCAGGTATTTGTCGAGCTGCGCTTGTATAGCCTTCAGCACATGCGGATGGCGATGCCCGGTATTACTGACTGAAATTCCGGAGATAAGATCGAGGTATTTTTTTTTGTCGGAGGTATAGATCCAGGATCCTTCAGCACGCTCTATTTCGAGAGCAAGCGGTAGTTCGCTGGTTTGTGCCACATGACGAAAAAATTGTTCGCGGGTGCCCGACATCGTAAAAATAGGCTGATGAATCAAGCAGGAAAGATAAGTAGAAAAAACCAGTAGACGCCCTCCGGCAATGGCAATCGTCTCCTAAATATGATGTACATTCGGTATCAGGAAATCACAAAATGCTTTATCGCTTTCTTAAATTGATTATGAACCTCGCGTTGCGTGTCTTTTTCCGCAAGGTTTATATCCGCAACGGGCATCTGATCCCGGATAAGGGTCCGATGATCATCTGTGCCAATCACCCGGCTACTTTCCTGGATCCAATCGTCATTGGTGCTTCCATTCGTCCCGAGCTTTTTTTCCTTTCGAAAGGGGAGGCTTTTCGCTCCCGTTTCGCCCGTTGGATGCTTCCGCGCCTGAACATGATTCCCGTATACCGGCAGCAGGATGACCCCTCCCAGATGCATAAAAACAAGGAAACCTTTATCCGGTGTTTTGAACACCTCAAAAAAGGCGGAGTCATACTCATCTTTCCCGAGGGCGTGAGCCTTACCGAACGCAAACTGCGAAAAATCAAGACCGGCACTGCGCGAATCGCCCTCGGTGCAGAGGCCCGTAATAATTTCAGTCTGGGCGTCCGGATTCTTAACCTTGGCCTGAATTATACGAATCCGCATAAGTTCAATCAGGATCTGTATATCAATGCCGATACTCCCATTGAAGTGAGTGCTTTCAAGGAGCTGTATGCCGAAAATGAACACCGTGCCTCGGAAGCGCTCACCGAACAGATCCGGCAACACCTCGAGCAGCAGATTATTGCTGTTGAGGATGAGCAGACAGATGATCTGGTGAAAAAAATAGAGCTTATTTACAAGCAGCATCTTGCAAAGGATACCGGGCTCGATCCCCGCCAGTCGGATGACGATTTCCACCTCACCCGCAACATTGCTGATACGGTAGCCTGGTTCAAAGTAAAGTACCCTGAAAGAGTGGAAAGCATGCGGCTTCAGATAGAAACCTATTTCAACAACCTAAAGAGGGCTAAACTCTCCGATGAACAGTTGAACCCTGAAGGGCGTAAAGAATCGCTCTTTTTCAACAACCTCGCTTCCCTTGTATTTGTAGTGGCGGGGTTACCTGTTTATCTCTTCGGGCTGATCAACAACTGGCTTCCTTTTGAAATACCCACTTACATCTCCAAACGCTATTCACCCAGCACCGATTTTGTAGGAGCGATCGCTTTGGTAACGGGTACCTTATTTTTCGCACTGTTTTACAGCCTGCAGATTTTCCTGTTCCAGCATTTTCTCCACTCTGCTTTTCACACCTTGTTATATGCACTGAGCCTGCCGGTTTCGGGTTTGTTTGCTTATCTCTACTGGTATGTTGTTAAAGATATACGTTCCCGCTGGCTGCTAATGTCTTTATTCTTCCGAAAAAAGGCACTTGTATCCGGACTAATCCGTGAGCGCATGGAGATTATAGAAGGATTCGATCAGGCGAAGAAAGACTACCGGGAAAGGGAAACAAAAGAAAAAAGGAATATTCAATAATCAATGTTCAATGCTCAATATTCAATCGAAAAAAATAAAATATTTACTTGAGAATTGAATATTGTGAATTGATTATTGAATATTCTCTTGCTTTGCCTTAAGCCATCGCATCGGTGGAGGGATGCGCAGGAAGTTCTTTCTTCAGAAAAAACACCTGCGATGTTTTATAGCCGGCACGCAGCTCTACCTGATCGCCGGGCTGAAGGTCGAGATCATCAAGGGCTGAAGCATTAAACTCGTAATTTCCGATGGTGATAGACCGGCCCTTTACTTCACGAACCAGTCCTTTTGCAGTCTTGATCTGAAAATTTCCGAGATCTTTCTGGTAGCTCATCACCTCGCCGATGGCCAAACGAAAGGGAAACGCTCCCAACACAACCAGGATCACATTCCAGGTGCCTCGGGATGCTTCCGACATGTCGAAACGGACATCAAAAGTATTGATCAGGATCAGTCCACCGATACCCACAAACACAAGCGGTAGATATATAAGCAGCTTTTTATTCAGTCTTTTCCTTAAAACGGTGCGCATCAGCATCCGGTCGTTGTCAGAGGTGGTTTCAGTACGTACTTCAGTTTGTAAGGGCATAGTCATCTTGGATTCAAAAATAAGAACTCTTTCAGATACATTTCGAAACAATTTTGATCGCTTCGGCAGCTTCACGCACATCGTGTACGCGGAGGACGGAAACACCCTTCATCAGTGCAATGGTATTGGCAGCCGTCGTACCGTTGAGCGAGGTATCCGGACGGGTCCCCAATACTTTATTGATCATAGCTTTCCGTGACAGGCCTGCCATCAAAGGATAACCGAAGGAAAGAAAGTCGGACAGATTCTTCAGCAACTCATAATTATGATCCACCGTTTTACCAAAACCGAAGCCCGGGTCCAGGATCAACTGTCTGACACCAGCTTCTTCGAGCAGGCTTATTTTTTCACGGAAACGGCTGGCTATCTCACTTGTCACATCCGTGTATTCAGGAGCCAGCTGCATCGTTTCCGGTGTTCCCTGCATGTGCATGAGCACATAGGGGACACGGAGGGCTGCGACGGTGCTGAACATGGCGGCATCCAGATCACCTCCGGCAATATCGTTGATGATGTCGGCTCCGGCTTTCACTGCTTCCATCGCCACTTCGGAACGGAAGGTATCTGCCGACAGAAAAAGCTCCGGAAAATGACTTCGGATGGAACGTATGGCAGGCAAAAGGCGGCTGAGTTCTTCTTTCACCGGAATAGCTTTTGCGCCGGGCCGGGTGGAAGAGGCCCCGATGTCGATAATGATGGCTCCTTCTTCGATCATCTGCTCTACACGGATCAGGATGGATTCTTCATTCGAGTAACGCCCACCGTCGTAAAACGAGTCTGGCGTCACGTTCAGGATTCCCATTACGACGGGAGAGTTGAGATGAAGAGTTCCGTGGGGACAGACAAGCGAATAAGCCGTTGAATTTTTCATTGGAAAAGGCCCTGATCGGGCTTTTTAAAATTACGTATCTTGTGCAACATTTTTCAATCTATGGCAAAGACTTCCGAACAATTTGACATCGCAACCAGGGCCTGTAAGGACATTTTCGTTAAGAAAATGAAAGATTACGGAAGTGCCTGGAGGGTATTGCGAACCAGCTCCATCACCGATCAGATCCTCATCAAGGCCCAGCGTATCCGAAGCATCGAAGATAAAGGTACTCAAAAAGTGGATGAAGGGGTGCAGTCGGAATTCATCGGCATTGTCAACTATGCTGTAATCGGTCTTATTCAGCTCGGGCTGGAAGGTGATTCGCGCATGGAATTGGGAGAAGATGAAGCTGGCAGGCTTTTTGAGAAAAATATGCTGGCGGCCAAGAAACTGATGGAAGACAAAAACCACGATTACAACGAAGCCTGGAGAGAAATGAGGGTCAGTTCCCTGACGGATCTGATCCTGATGAAACTATTGCGTGTCAAGCAAATAGAAGACAATAAAGGGTCTACTCTGATCTCCGAAGGCATCGACGCCAACTATTTTGATATCATTAATTATGCTATTTTTGCACTGATCCGACTGAGCGAATAAAATGCCCTGAACAAGCAGTCTGGCCTTTGTTTTGAAGGTTCAGCCGGCAGGTGCGAATTCCCGAAAAACCGAAACCAATGAAGCAACTCTTCGCTAACAAGATCGTCCGTTTCATTCTGTCAGCCGGCCTGGCCGTTCTTCTTTTATATATCTGCCCTCCCTGCCTGAGCAAAATCATCCTGGGAGCTGTATTGCTGGTCCTGCTGGCCCTCATAAACGCATCAGACTTTTTTGCCGGTTTCAGCTGGCTCACACATGGCTCGAGGGTATTGGTGGGGTGTTTGTTCATCTTTTCCGGTTTCATTAAATCCAACGACCCTAGCGGCTTCGCCTATAAGCTGGAAGAATACTTTGATGTGTTTGCCGATGACACATCGAAGTACAGTATCCTGGTGGCTCTGTTTCATGGCATGAAAAGCATTTCTTTGTTTCTGGCCATCTTTGTATGCGTAACCGAAGTGGCCCTTGGCTTTATGATTCTGGTTGGCGTTCAGGTGAGGCTTACGCTTTGGCTTCTTCTTCTTCAGATTGTATTCTTTACGTTCCTCACTTTCTATTCGGCCTGCTTCAATAAAGTGACGCACTGTGGTTGCTTTGGCGATGCCATCCAGTTAACACCCTGGCAGAGCTTCGGGAAAGATCTGGCATTGATGATTCTTGTAACCATTTTGTGGATAGGAGAAGACAATATCCGCCCTCTGTTCGGGCAGTTCATGGGAAACCTGGCCACGATCCTGATCATTGCCGGCTCCATTCTGTTTCCTGTATATGCCTGGTATTATCTGCCTCCGATCGATTTCAGACCTTATGCCCCGGGCAAAAACCTCTGTGAGGAAATGAAAGCCGGTCCCAATTACCATCAGGCGGAATACGAAAACATCATGGTATATCGCAACAAAGGCACCAAAGAATTGAAAGAATTCAGCCAAAAGAACTACCCCTGGCAGGACACCATTCATTGGGAATGGGCCGAGACAAAAACAAAGCTGATCAAGGCAGCCATAGACGAGCCCAAGATCGTGGATTTTAAAATCACCGATCCGGAAAGCGGGGAGGTGCTGACCGATTCCATTCTGAAAAACCCTGATTACTATTTCCTGCTGATTTCTTACGACATCGATCAGAGCAACCGGAAAGTACAGGGCAGGGTCAATGATTTTGCATCACTCTGTGAAAAGGATAAGA
>DASYGQ010000169.1:0-3264 GCA_035999585.1 Bacteroidia bacterium
GCACCCAAAGCTCCGGCTACCTGCGACACGACTCATGTCATGTCTTTTGCAAATGACGTAGAACCAATTTTTGCGGCAAGCTGTCTCATTGGCTGTCACTCTTCATCATCAGCCACTGCAGGTGTCGTCCTCGATACATATCAGGGATCTTCCAAGCAGGCGCGTAATGGTCAGCTGGTAGTATCCATTACTCACAGCGGCCCCAACAGTACCCCCACTACCTGGATGCCCTCGGTTGGCACACTCTCAGCCTGTGATAAGGCTAAAATCATTAAATGGGTCAATGCAGGCTATCCCAATAACTAACATTTAAAATATTTTATGAAAAAAATAACTCTGAGCGCTATCGCTTGTTTGTTTTGCTTTGCTGCATTTTCGCAGGATGAATTACTGAACCTCGTGAATGACGGCAACGAGAAAAAACCAAAAGATTTTTCCATCGCCACTTTCAAGACCACCCGTCTGGTCAATTTCCAAACCATCGAAACCCAGAGCAAGCGCACGCTCGATTTCCGGATCTCCCACCGCTTCGGGGATATGGGCTTTAAGGATATGAGCAATTTTGCCTATAACTCCTTCGGAATGGATGCTCAGGCAAGCATCAAGCTGAGCCTTGAATATTGTTTCGACGGGCGTTTCCAGATCGGGATCGGCCGTTGCAACGACCAGAAGATGGTGGATGGTTTTGCGAAATACCGCCTGTTGAGACAAACAACAGACAACCGTAATCCCGTCAGCATAACCTTGTTTGCAGGTGCGTATCATACCTTTCTCCGTACCGGCGATGATTATTACGCCAAAGCCATGGACCGCCTTTCTTTTTGCGATCAGGTGATGATCGCCCGCAAGTTTAACCGCCGATTCAGCTTCCAGGCCGGATTTGCCTATGTGCATTTCAACGAGGTACCACTCACAACGGATAAGAACGACTCCTATTTCGCAACTGCAGTTACCCGTATGAAACTCTCAAACCGTGTGGCCATCACAGCCGAATATGCTGTAAGCCTGAATAAATATTCAAATACTGAATACTTCAACAGCGCCAGTGTAGGTTTCGACATAGAAACAGGCGGTCACGTGTTTCAGATTGCTTTCAGCAATTCCTACGGCCTCGATGAACCCATGTTTTATTCACGTACCGATAAGAACTGGAACACAGGCATGATCCGTTTAGGGTTTAATATATCGAGGGTGTTTGATCTTTAAATGAGATGAATATTCAATCCTCATTGTAAAGAAAAGAATGTCGAATATCGAACGCCGAATATTGAATTTCGAAGTGTTTAGGCGCCGGGGTGAGATTCACTCCGGCGTTTTTGTGTTTATAGACCGCGGATCTTTATGATATGTTAAGATAAAAAATGATTTATTAAATCATGACAATCATAACATATCATGAAGATCCGCGGCCCATTAAGTGTTTAAAGGGTCTTTCAGCCGATCAGAATCTCAGCTACTCTCTTGTCGATCGGAAACGTGAATTCTTCGGGGCTGAGGTCGCTTAACCTGACCCAGCGGAACACAAAGGTATCGTGTATGCCGGGTTCAAAATCAAATTTCTTTTGCTTGATTTCAAAAACGGGAGGACTGACAAATGCCACTTCGTAATAGATGCTGATGATCTGACTTTCGGGATTGAAAGCCGATGGTACAAAGAAATCAGTCGTGTAAAAATGGCGGATGATCTCAACCGCTTGTCCGGTTTCTTCGATGAATTCACGCTTCAGGCAATCCAGTGTTCCTTCGCCGAACTCAAGCCCTCCACCAGGCAGCTTGGTGATGCTGCGGCCATGAATGCGTTCATCCGCAACCAACAGACCTTTGGCAGGATCGAGACACAGCCCGTACACCCTTACATTCAGACGCCGGTTCATGGTCTCCATCCTGTAACCGGTTATTTTGTGTGGTTCTTCATTTCAAATTCCTTCACCAGTTCCTCGTCTGATTTCCCCAGATTGGCGATGGCCGTTCTGGCATCTGCAGCAAGCTTATGCTTGGGATAGTCGCTGATGATTTTTTCATATAAGATCTTCGCCTTGGCATCCTGTCCGGATAAATTACTGTCGTAAATCATCGCTTCCTGGTAAATGGCTTCCACCACATATTTATAGGTGGGATAACGGTCGGTCAGGTTTTCGTAAAGTGCGATGGCCTGGTCGTAATTGCCACAAGCCGCGGCCAACTCAGCCGCACGGAATAAGTAATCCGAAGAAAGCGTATCGTTCTGGAAGATATTGGCATAATCGATATAAGCCCTTACGGCTGCATCGGCAATCTGGGGCTCAAAAGTTTTGCTGTTCTTGATGCGGGCTTCCGCTGCATGCACCTGAGCCAGATATTGATCCTTGTTGGGATGAGCCTTGCGGATAGTTTGCGCCCTCAGGCTGTCGGCCTCCACTTTGGCTTTGTCAGCCGCCGTTGGTCCGCAGGATGCGATGAACAGAAGGCCGCTCAGCGAAAATATACAAGTAAGAGATCTGATCTTCATGTTGGTGTCCGGAATATTTTTTTTGTGAAGGGATGGAAAAATGCAATACAATTGAAAATCATTTCAGCGGAAACCGCATCTTATAATCCGTTTTCACTTTTCCTTTTGAAATATCGAGCAACTTGCCTTTGATCATGCGCTTGCGAAGCGGACTGATCCTGTCCGTAAACAATTTACCTTCTATGTGATCGTACTCGTGCTGGATGATACGCGCAGCAGTGCCTGAATAGGTTTCGGTATGGGTCTTGAAATCCTCATCCTGGTAAGTGATTTCAATTTCCGGCAGACGGAGTACATCTTCCCTGATTTTGGGAATGCTCAGGCAGCCTTCGTTGAATTTCCATTCTTCACCCCACTCTTCGGTGATATGCGCATTGATAAACACCTTCTTGAAATTTTTCAGGAAGCGGATTTCTTTTTTGTCCATTTCCTCATCCTCATCATCGGCAAAAGGTGTTGCGTCCACCACAAAAAGGCGGATGGAGTGCCCCACCTGTGGAGCAGCAAGTCCCACGCCTTTTGAATTATACATGGTTTCTTTCATGTCGGCAATAAGCTCCTGCAGACCGGGATGGTTCTTTTTGATTTCCGCTGCCACCTTTTTCAGGACAGGATCGCCATAAGCTACAATTGGTAATATCATATCGGTGTTAAAAAATGTCTGTTAAAAAAAATCAGGCGTGACTGTTTTTTTCCATGAACGATTGCAGAATGATGGTGGCACTGATCTCATCCACCAGTTCTTTGTTTCGCCGTGCCTTCTTCTTCAGCCCGCT
>DASYGQ010000172.1:0-5736 GCA_035999585.1 Bacteroidia bacterium
AACCGGATGCATTGCCGGGGAAAATGGCGCGCTGTTCATTACTTCAGATGCAGGAAAGTTCTGGAGGAAATGCGGCGGCATTGATATTGCGGCAACTTTGTATGGAGTGTACATGTATGATGCCAGTCATTTTTATGCGGCCGGAACCATACTGGGTTCTCAGGCAGTGCTCTATGCAGGTTACAATGGTGGCAATGCTGTAACCGAAACCTTAAATAGCGATCCCTTGTTTTATGGTATTTATGGAAACACCCAGCATGTTTTTCTGGGTGGGGTGAATGCTATTTATGAGTTTTGAGTGTCAAAGTGAGAGTGAAGAAAAAATCAGTGCAAGCTTAGAACACACTCGTGCTCACACTCACACTGATTTTTTGTAGCGGGATCGGGTTTGAACCCGAGTCCGCCTCAGGCCCGAAGGAGAATGAAGGTTTCGGATTGGGTTTTGGGAGAGTGTGAGTGTGAAGAAAAAAATCAGTGTAAGCCCTGAACACACTCATGCTCACACTCACACTGATTTTTTGCAGCGGGATCGGGTTTGAACCCGAGTCCGCCTCAGGCGGATATGAATCCGACACACGAACATTTGCGCTGCCTCATAAATCACTCAAAAAAAAGGCTGTCTCGATGAGACAGCCTTGATGTAGCGGGATCGGGAGTTGAACCCGAGACCTCCGGGTTATGAATCCGACGCTCTAACCATCTGAGCTACCCCGCCATAATTGTTACTATATAAAGAACATTCAAAAGTGACTTCTAACTGCTTCGCCCGCAGAAGCTCCTTTTTCTGGAGCGTAGGAGGGAGCTACCCCGCCATTAAATATTTATTCTCATTTTTGTCCAGTGCATTGTTCTACAGACACTTGCAATAAAACTTGCTCTGGATTCCAAGCCTCACGGCCCTAAAATGAGGGCGCAAATATAGCATTTTTAGATGCTGATTGAAATTTGTTGGGAATATTTCGGAAATTCAGTTCGACCCTGGTAAATTTCCTGACATCTTTGAAATCTTTGGCGGGATAATTCCTGTATTAATTGCAGATTGATAATTTTTTTATACATTTCCGCGATAATTGACCGGGAGCAGAAAATCCGGGGAAAGAACATGGCGCAAAAGCTTAAGAATCAGAAGGGTAAGAAACAATCCAAACCGGCGAAATCCAAAACGCCGGTGAAGGCAAAGCCTTCCGTGAAGCCTCCGGCCTCTTCCCAAAAAACAAAAAATGTTAAAAAGGCCGGGAAGACTGCCAAGTTAAAGTCATCCCAACTGTCTCCTGTCAGGAAACCGGTTAAACCTGTTAAAGTTGAGAAATCTCCATTGAAAGCGAAAAAGACCTCTATATCAGCCCCTAAAAGCCAGAAACCTGTTAAAATAGCGTTGAAAACGGCTCCTCCTGCAAAGAAAGCAGTTGTTGCTCCGGCAAAGACCAAAGCCCCGAAAGTGGTGGCTCCTGTTGTTGTAACACCACCTGTTGATATCCGTAACCTTCCGACTATCAAGAGACCGGGAGCAGGTCAGGTTCAGCAACGCCGTGTACCCGGTAAGCAACAGAAAAAGGTTTTCCGTACTGAACTTATTTTTCCGAACCAGCTCCGGGAGACGCCTTTGCTCAAAGGCAAAAACAAAGCTGAACCCAAAGGGAAGTTTGAACTGGAATTCCTGGTGAAATCATCTCCTACCTTACTGTTTGATTTTCTGTCTACTCCAAGCGGACTGTCGGAATGGTTTGCCGATGATGTGGATATCCGGAACGAAGAATTTACCTTTCATTGGGACGGCCAGGTGCAACGTGCCAAATTGCTTGCTTATAAGCAGGATCACATGATCCGCCTGCGTTGGAATGACAAGAACGAGGATTTCTATTTTGAATTCCGGATCGACCACGACGACCTCACTGGTGATGTGACATTGATTGTAACCGACTTCGGTGAAAGCGAAGATGATCTGCGTACCTCCCGTCTGCTTTGGGAAAGCCAGGTCAGCAAACTGCTGAAGGTTCTGGGTGCTTATTAAGCAGAATAATCCCTTCTTATTTTAGTATTTGTATCCTGAGATCGTGGAGTTTAAATCCTTGTGGTAATAGGATGCCTTAATGAGAGGTCTTCAATCAGGCTGCTCAGTCAATCCATTTTTTCCCGTTTTCAAGGCGTATGAGAAAATCAGAAAATGATTCCCCGATTTCTACGTGAAATTGAGGGTCAGTATCCAGGAAAGGAGAAAGTACCACTCGAAATTCTTTGTTTTCAAGCCTTTCGAGAGCAATGAATTCTCCGCCGCGATCGTCTCCTATACCAATTGTAAAGGGAAAGTTATTTGTAATGAGGTAATCTTCATTGTTTTCAATGAGCTCGTTGATATCCCAGAGATGGATGTATTCCTCACCGATTTCATGTTCAAAACCTTTAAAGTTCAGCAGGTATTTTTTATAATCCTCAGGCAAAACAAAACCAATCGCTTCTTCAATTGCTTCGATGCTTGTTGTCAGTGGTTCAGTACGCGGGGAGGGGCTGTATTTGTTTAATATTTCTTCGACCGGATTCATGTTCCTGTTTTTGGGATGCATGACAAGGTAGTGATTATACGTGTACGTTCTGTGCAGAAAAAATGCTGAAGCTTCAAAATAAAAAAGCCTTCTGAAAAGAAGGCTTTTTTATTTACATAAAAGAAACAATTACTTGTTTACAGTTTTTGCAAGGCCAGCACCGGCTTTGAACTTAGCCACTTTTTTGGCTTTGATCTGAATGGCTTTGCCAGTCTGTGGGTTACGACCTTTTCTTGCAGCTCTTTTGCTGATAGAGAAAGTACCGAAGCCGATCAGGGCAACACGGTCACCTTTTTTAAGCGCCTTTGTAGTTGAAGAAATAAAGCTGTCGAGCGCTCTTCCTGCGTCTGCTTTTGTGATTTTTGCTTCTGACGAAATAGCGTCAATCAATTCTGATTTGTTCATGCGATTGTTTTAATTAGTTTTTGGTTTTATTGATCGCTAAAGTATATGAAATCCAGCAGTATCAGTGATTTCGGGGCATAATAACGCTGGAATTGTTTATAAATCGCTGTTTTGTTAATAAACTAGCCCTGAAAGGCCATCTGATAGGCCTCTTTAAAATGAAAAATCATTGAAAGACCTGGCCTTTAACGATGGAGAGATGGAGCAGGCAGAGGAGATAAAACGAAATCAACCAACCCGGCTGAACGTTTACAGTCGGTCGGAAGATCAGCGCGTTTGCTGCGCAACCCCGGAAATAAGCATGGAGAAAAGGACTGTAAAAGGGTGTCCTGATCGGTGATATAGCAGGTCTGGCGTTCCTCATACCCTTTACGGGTACTTAAGCGCAGGAAGCGGCACTATTTGCCCTTGGTTGATACAAGAAGTTCTCTGACATCGACTTCAAGTACTTCAGCGATTTTTTTTAAGACGAGTATACTAGGTTGAGTCTTATTGTTGCAATAATTAGTCACAACAACATAGCTTTTTCCTACTTTTTCAGCCAACCACGCTTGTGATCTTCCCTGATGTTTCAATATTTCTTTTATACGATTCATTCCTAAGACATTGATTAAATACGAGGCACAAAATTAGAGTATATAAATCTTTTGTGAAATATCGCGAACCGATATGATTCCCTAGAATTATTCGGTATATTATTTCCTATGTTCCAACCCGTGATTTTCAGCCTTTTAAACGATTAAATTTCAGGCGAGGCTCGTAGCAAGGGATGTCGGAATCTGCTTTCGTTTATTTCGTGTGAAAAAGAGTATAAAAGATCAGGTTAAAGCAGGAGGTTCGGACAAATTCATAAAGGCGAAAAAACGTCAATTCTCCGTATGCAAAGGTGCGGACAATTTTTCAATTAATCGCAATACACATGCCAAAAACAGCAGTTCGCATGCTAAAACCCGCAATCCAATCAATGGCGTTATTTTTAGTTTGTGTGATTTTTCAAAAAAACAGAAGCCTTTTTCAGAGGGAATAGCCTGACAGGAAGGAAGAGAAGAAAATGAAAAAGCCTTCCTGAATTCAGGAAGGCTTTTTTTAAGATATCTGCAGAAATTCTATTTCAATGAGCTGAGGACAGCCTTGAATGCATCCGGGTTGTTCATGGCAAGATCTGCCAATGTTTTCCTGTTCAGCGTGATTCCTGATTTATTGAGTTTACCGATGAATTCAGAGTAAGACATACCGTGTTCACGAACACCGGCATTGATACGTTGAATCCAGAGTGAACGGAAATTGCGTTTTTTGGTTTTCCTGTCACGGTAAGCGTAAGTCTGACCTTTTTCAAATGTGTTCTTGGCAACAGTCCAAACGTTACCTCTTGCGCCCCAATAGCCTTTTGTGTGCTTGAGGATTTTTTTTCTGCGGGCCCTGGAGGCAACCGCGTTTACTGATCTTGGCATTTTGTTTTGTTTTTTGGTTACAGCGTTCGTCTGTGCGAATCTTGGTGCTGTTTACCGGGATTAATACTGATTAAACCGATTCCCTGCCATCCGGCAGAGATCATCCTCTTACAGGCAAAGCATGTTCTTTACGTTGTTCATGTCGGCAGGATGCACCATTGCATCTTTCGTCAGGTGACGCTTGCGGTCAGTGGCCTTCTTGGTCAGAATGTGCCGTTTGAACGCATGCTTTCTCTTGATCTTGCCAGAACCCGTAACCACAAAGCGCTTCTTTGCAGAGGATTTTGTCTTCATTTTAGGCATTTCGCTTGTTTTTATTTATTGTTTGTAATTGAAAAAATTCTATTTCTTCTTTTTCGGAGCAAGGATCATAATCATCCTTTTACCCTCCAGCAGAGGCAGCTGTTCAACTTTTCCATGCTCTTCCAGTTCCTGTGCAAAGCGAAGCAATAATACTTCACCCTGTTCCTTGAACATGATGGCACGTCCCTTAAACATCACATAAGCCTTTACTTTAGCTCCCTCATCGAGGAAATTAAGTGCGTGGTTACGTTTGAAATTAAAATCGTGTTCGTCTGTATGCGGGCTGAACCGGATCTCCTTCACAATCACCTTCGCGGTCTTGGCCTTTAACTCTTTCTGCTTCTTTTTCTGTTCATACAGAAACTTTTTATAATCGATAACGCGGCAAACCGGTGGTTCGGCAGTAGGCGCTATTTCAACCAGATCGAGACCAGCTTCCTTGGCAATTTCAATCGCTTTTTCAATGGCAAAAACACCTTGTTCGATGCCATCTCCTACTACGCGTACCGTCTTGGCCCTGATGCGCTCATTGATGTTGTGCGCATCTTCTTTTTTCTGAAACCGTGGCCTGTTGAAAGCCCCGCCTGGTCTTGAAAATGAACCGGCTGGTTTTTTAAAGGCCGGATTGAATGGCTTTTTGAATTCAGCTGAAATAATTACCTCCGCTTTTAAGTTTTACTGTTTATTTAAAGGCAGCCAGACGACTGTCAATTTCTGTTTTTATGAGGTTTGCAAAGGCCTCAATACCCATTGACCCGATGTCTCCTTCTCCTTGTTTCCGTACTGCCACCATCTCTTCCGCCTCTTCCTTTTCGCCGACAATCAACATGAAAGGAATCTTTTTAACCTCGGTATCCCTGATTTTCCGGCCGATTTTCTCGTTCCGGTCGTCAATAAGCCCGCGAATATCGTAATTATTTAGCAAATCCAAAACTTTTTTCGCGTAATCGTTGTATTTCTCGCTGATTGGGAGCACCATCACCTGCTCAGGGGTGAGCCAGAGCGGAAATTTGCCGGCACAATGCTCGATAAGCACA
>DASYGQ010000350.1:0-5620 GCA_035999585.1 Bacteroidia bacterium
CCTTATTAATCCTTCGTATTTTCGCATCTTTGCCCGATATTTAACACATGGCTGAATCATTTCATGTAGAAGGTAGTTCCAGAAAAGAGCGCTATGAATCTCTTTTCCCCCAAATAAAGGCTTTGATTGAAGGAGAGCCGGATCGCATTGCGAATCTTGCCAATATCATGTCGGCACTTAAGTTTGGTATGGATTTTTTCTGGGTTGGTGTTTACTTTGTAAAGCAAGAGGAGCTGGTTTTGGGTCCTTTCCAGGGACCAGTTGCCTGCACACGCATTGCAAAAAACAAGGGCGTTTGCGGATACTCTTTTGCCATTAAAAAAACGGTTCTTGTAAAAGATGTGGATCAATTCCCGGGACACATTGCCTGCAGCTCTTTGTCTCGTTCTGAGATTGTAGTTCCTGTGCTCGACAAAAAAGGTGAAGTAATAATGGTGCTGGATGTTGACAGCGAACAGCTGGCAGATTTTGATGAGGTTGATCAGCATTACCTGGAAGCGTTGGCTGTAATGATGTCTGTTCTGTAAATGAAACCAATGTAATCCTTAATAAATTGCTTCCGGCATAGTTATGAAGCATACCTATTCTTTTTTTTCATTTCTTCCTGCTGTTGCAATCATATCATGTCTGCTTCTTCTGTTCTCTTGCGCACAAATTGTGGCGCCCTCCGGAGGTAAGATTGATGACACTCCGCCACGTGTGAAACACTATTATCCTGACAGCGCTGCAGTTCATTTCAAATCAAGTACCATTGAAATCGAGTTTGATGAATACATCCAGCTTAAGGACCTGAACAATCAGCTTGTGATTTCTCCTCCCATGCAGAAGTCCCCGCTTGTGCGTGTCCGCAATAAAACCTTATTGATTGATTTCAAAGAGCCTTTGAAAGACAGTACTACCTATACAATCAATTTTGGTACTGCTATTCAGGATAATCATGAATCAAAGCCATTAACAGGTTTCAAGTATGTGTTCTCCACCGGCAATTATGTCGATTCGCTTTTTCTGACGGGCCAGGTATTAAATGCCCTTACCCACGTGCCTGAAAAAGGCATTCTGGTCATGCTTTATTCTTCAAGGGCAGACTCAGCACCCTATTCTCAGCTTCCCTCATACTTCGGCAGAAGCGATGCAAACGGGAATTACAAAATCACCAATATAAAAAAAGGAATATATCGGGTTCTTGCTTTGCAGGATGGCAATGGAAACTATAAATTCAATCCAGGCGAAATGATTGGCTTTCGTGCAGAATTACTGGAACTGAAAAGGAGCGATACTACCAATTTCCTGGTCTTTAAAGAGGAGGTCGAAAAACAGAAACTGAGAAGAGCATGGCAGGATAATTATGGAAAAATAAAATTTGCTTTTGTTAAACCGGTAGAAGGACTCCGGATAAAACCGCTCAATCATGCTGCCACAGATAAGGATCAGATAGTGATTGAAACCAATGCAGTACGTGATACGGTTACATACTGGTTCACAAGTCCAGGCACAGATTCCCTGATTCTGGAAATAGCCGATCGTTACAAAGTATATGATACATTGCGCTACAAGCTCATTACCAGAGCAAAAATGATCAGTAATAACAAAGGACTTAAGCCGGTTGTAACCATCAAATCCAATGCAAAAAGAGGTAAGTTGTTTGATCTTGGAACACCATTAACATTTGAATTAGGGACCCCGATACTCGGTTCTGGCTCACCTGCTCCTGACAAAGTGTTTTTGCGGGAAGATACCTCGAAAGCAAACCTGTTCCGGAAGGGTAAATGGGATTGGAAAAATCCGGAACGTACTCATCGTTTTGAATATTGGCAGGATACGGCTTCTCCATTTGCTGAAAACAAAAAGTATCATTTACTGATCCTGCCAGGTGCCTACAAGGATATGTTCGGATTTGTGAATGACACCCTTGTCACTGAATTCAAAACACAGGATTCCCGGTTTTATGGAACCCTGAAAATGCATTTACATATAGCGAGTGGACAATATTTGTTTCAACTGCTGGATGAATCCGGAAATGTATTCAGAGAGCGGCCAATGACAAACGGAGGCGATCTCGACTTTGACTACCTTCCGCCGGCCAGATACCAGGCGCGCCTGATCTATGATGCAAATGCAAACGGAGTCTGGGATACAGGTAATTATCTGAAGCACCGCCAACCGGAAACAGTCATATATAATAATCAAACAATTACCATCCGGTCGAACTGGGATCAGGAAATCGACTGGTATGTAAAGTAGAACATCATTCAATTCATGACGCTATGTCCAGAATTTTAACCGGAATTCAAAGCACCAATGTTCCCCATCTTGGAAACATACTTGGAGCGATACTGCCTGCTATCGAGCTTTCAGAAAAAGCTGGAAATGACTCGATGTTTTTTATTGCAGATCTTCATACGCTGACAACAGTGAAGGATGCCGCATTTATGCGCGAAAGCACATACGCGGTTGCTGCTACATGGCTTGCCATGGGCTTTGATACGGAGAAAAATATTTTCTACAGGCAGAGTGATGTTACTGAAGTATGTGAACTCACCTGGTACCTGAATTGTTTCACTCCTTATCCTATGCTGGCGAATGCTCATTCCTTCAAGGACAAAGCCTCACGCCTCAGCAATGTCAATGCAGGGCTGTTTACGTATCCTGTTCTGATGGCAGCGGATATCATTTTGTACGATGCAAATTTTGTGCCTGTCGGCAAGGATCAGCTCCAGCATCTGGAGATGACGCGCGATATTGCAAAATCCTTCAATGCGCATTGCGGTGAAACATTTGTAATTCCTGAGCCGCTTATCGATGAACGGGTGATGATTGTGCCGGGAACGGACGGGCAAAAGATGAGCAAGTCATACAATAATTTCATCAATATTTTTCTGCCGGAAAAGGACCTGAAAAAGGTGGTAGCATCCATTGTGACTGATGCTACGCCCCTCGAAATGCCCAAGAACCCTGATACATGCAATGTGTTTGCGCTTTACAAATTACTGGCGACTCCCTTGCAGATAGCCGAAATGAAAGCAAATTATGCCCGCGGAGGCTATGGCTACGGACACGCCAAGCAAGCTTTTTTCGAGCTTATACTTGATCGTTTTGGCAAAGAACGTGCTTTGTACAATCAATACATGAGCGACAAAAAACTGCTGGATGAGAAATTGGGCATAGGAGCCGAAAAGGCCCGCGTAATTGCAAGAGAAGTGTTGGGAAGAGTTAGAACCAGACTGGGCTACTGAATGTATTGAGCGAACTCATTTGTTTGTCAGTAATGCTCATACGAATACCTGACAATAACAATAGACTTGTTGAGATCCTCCCGGACAAAATGGGAAGTCAGCATTTTACTTTGTCGGTCATAAATATAATTGTATTCATAAAAAAGCTGATCGCCTTTGTAACGTTTTTCCACATCCACGAGATTATCAGGTGTGTATTTGTACTCGCTTTTTGAGGTCTCATCTCCATTTTCATTCGATGTGTATACCTTCTCCCGGATCCTCCCGTTTTTATCATAATATAATTTCAGAGAAGCCCTCATCCAGCTAACGGTAAAGCTGTTGTTCTCTTCAGCCAGACGGCCGAGGCTATCAAAATGAAACAAAGTTTGCTTGTATTCTTTGCCCTCATCATTCACATGTCTGCGTCTTAACTGTGTGGCAGAAATTTTTTCATACCGAAACTCTTCCGTTGAAAGCATGTTTTGTACACCCAGACGAAACAGGCTTTTGTTTTCGCTGGCATTTGTTTCTCTGAAAGAGCTTTGTTTTTTTATGTTCCCGTCAGCATCATATTCGTAATAAATCGAATTGTAATAATCCCCATCCCGGCTCCTGCGGATAATGATTTGTTTTTGCCGGTTGTAATAATAGGTTGTGAATGTAGTATCGTAGGCGTAAACAGGCTCATAAGACACATACGGAGCTGAGATCCTGCGGCCTTTTCGATAAACAGCCGGGTGCTGTACCTCACGGTTTACGAAACCATGCACACTGGTTGCATAATAACGATTGAGAAGGCCGGTGCTGTCATATTCCCAACACTTGGAAAGTCCTTTGTCTTCAATGGGTTCATTGTCACGTTTGTAAACAATAGCTGCCTTTATGGTTTTGATATGGTTTCGGACAATATAGGATTGTTTGAAAACAGGCTCGAAAGAATAGTAATCGGCCGGGCATAGTTCAAACTGCTGGGCAAAAGATGGAAGGTATATCAGGCACAATAACCCTATAATCAGCCCTTTGTTCCTGTGGCTGGGTTTGCCAGGGAATAAACAAAAGAAAACAGAATGAAATAAACAATCAGACTTCATAAGAATTTTGCAGCACCTCCAGCACATCTTCAATTTCGCTCAAAGGTGCCTGACAGGATTGATCCCGGCACACATACATGAGAGTACTGCCTTCCTTATACCTGTTTTTCAACAAAGGCAAATCAGATGCGGACTGGCTACCTGCAAAGATCATGTTAGGAAGGTAATGCTTGTAAAGAATCTTGTGTTTTTCATCAACATCTTTACCAACAATGGCAATTTCAAAGAATGGCTTACACAGCCAGAGATGTAATATCGCCCAGTTCGAATAGCCAGCGCCGTAATTTTCTATTTCGTTCTGAACTTTCAGGAGCATGCGGCTGGCATGAGCAATGTATTGTTCATTGCCCAGAAAATGTCCAAGTTGAAAAAGGCATTTGGCCATGGATGAATTGGAGGATGGTATCACATTGTCGGACAGTTCAAACTTGCGAACAATCAGTGCAGGGTCGAGTGAAGAGGTAAAATAGAAGAACCCGCTTTCATTGTCCTGGAAGTGTTTGAGGGTGTATTCGCAAAGTTCAGCGGCCTGGTTCAGCCAGAAAGCCTCGAAAGTGGCTTCATACAAAGCCAGACAGGCTTCGATGGTAAAACTGTAATCCTCCAGAAAGCCATTGATAGTGGATTTGCCGTTCTTGAAAGAGTGAAACAATCCTCCGTCGGGCCGTCTCATTTGATGAAGCAGAAGATGCATGTTTTTAAGTGCGCTTTCCAGCCAGACATGCTCCTGAAAACTCCGGTAAGCATCAACATATCCTTTCACCATCAGCGCATTCCAGGAACAAAGTGATTTATCATCCAGGCCCGGTCTTACCCTTTTAGAGCGCTTCTCTAACAGTATACGTTTGGCAGTGGCCATTTTTTCCTGCAGCTCGGCTTCGCTGATACCAAACTCCCGGGCAATGGCATCAAATTCCTGAGTCCGCAGGAGGATATAATTGCCATGTTCCCAAAGTCCTTGCTCATTGATACTAAAACATGCCGCAAACAATGGGAAATCAATCCCAAGCAATTCTTCCAGTTCTTCTTTTTTCCATACATAAAAACGTCCTTCTTCGCCCTCCGAATCTGCATCGATAGCTGAGTAAAAGGCTCCGGAAGGAGCGGTATGTTCCCGATTGATAAAAGCAAGGGTTTCATATACTATTTGTTTATAGAGTGCATCAGGCTTTGCCCGGTAAGCCTCTGAATAAAGTGAGACAAGCTGGGCATTGTCGTACAACATTTTTTCAAAATGTGGTGCTTTCCAGAGTGCATCTGTCGAATAACGTGCAAATCCCCCGCCCACCTGGTCATAAATACCACCCCAGGCCA
>DASYGQ010000216.1:0-3472 GCA_035999585.1 Bacteroidia bacterium
CACTCAAACTGAAACCCGAATGGATTGCAGTGATCTCCAACCTCGCAGGCGGACTGGTTTGTGAAAAGGTAGGTGTTGTGCCTATTGACAAGGAACAACTCCGCGAAGAGACACTCGAGTTACTGAGTAAGAAAAATTAACATGACTGAAGGTGTAACACCTTACAATACGGATGCGGCAAAGAAAACGCAGGTGGCTGATATGTTTGATAACATCGCCCATCGTTATGATCTCGTGAATCAACTGCTGTCTTTCGGGATTCACAAAGGCTGGCGAAAAAAGGCTGTCGGCATGCTTGAAAAAGACCATCCCCGCCTGATTCTGGATATTGCAACCGGTACCGGCGATTTTGCCATTGAAGCCCTGCGGCTCAAGCCTGATAAAGTCATCGGTGTTGATATATCCGAAGGCATGATGAAAATGGGCCGGGAAAAGCTCCTGAAAATGGGACTCAGCAACCGGATCGAACTCCGCTCCGGCGATTCCGAAAACCTCCCTTTTGCCGATAACACCTTTGATGCACTGACCGTAGGTTTTGGGGTCCGGAACTTCGAAAATCTTGAAAAGGGACTTGCAGGCATGCTAAGGGTACTGAAGCCGGATGCCCAGGCTGTCATTCTTGAGTTTTCCAAGCCCAGGATATTCCCGGTCAAGCAGATTTATTCCTTTTATTTCAAAAGAGTTTGTCCATTTATAGGTAAGGTTTTTTCAAGAGATAACCGTGCCTATACCTATCTGAATGAATCTGTCACCGCATTCCCCGACGGAGAAGATTTTTTGAATATCATGCGTAGACTGGGTTACGACCAGTGTACCCGGACGTCCCTTACCTTCGGCATTGCAACTATTTACACGGGAAAAAAATAAAATTACCTTTGCGTACGTTTATCTGAAACCAATACTTCATTGAACATCAAACGCTTCATTCTCTTTATTTCTTTTCTGGTTGTTTTCCCAGCAGGTATCCTGCTGGCTCAGGAGAACAGCAATGACAATCTGCCCAAATATTACAATACAAAGCTTCACTTCGGATTTACCCTGGGTTTCAATAAGGCCGATTTCATCATCAACCCGGTCAAGAATGTTTATCAGATGGATTCCCTGAAAACAATCCGGTCGAAGCCCGACTTTGGTTTCAATATCGGTATTGTGGCTGAATTTGCTTTCATGCAATATCTGGCCATCCGTTTCGTGCCGGATCTTTCATTTGCCTCACGGACCCTCGAATATACGTTTGACACACCCAAAGACACCGGTCGCGGACTCGTCATGCAGAAAAAACTCGTTGAGTCAACCTTTGTGGATTTTCCGCTCGACCTCAAACTTCGTTCCCAGAGACTTCACAATTTTGCGGCATACGTGATTGGCGGCGCCAAATACAGCATCGATCTGGCATCACAAAAAAACGTAAGCAATAACAATCAGCAGGATGCTGTTGTGAAACTGCGTAAAAACGACTTGAGCGTGGATGTGGGCGTAGGCACTGAGTTCTTTCTGCCCTATTTCAAATTCGGTGTGGAAATCAAATACTCCTATGGCTTTAAAGATCTGATCGTACACGACTCCTATATCTATTCCACCGCCATCGAAAAGCTCAATTCCAAAATGCTTTTGATTTCCTTAACTTTCGAGGGCTGATCCCCGATGGTACACGAAACCGAAATATTCGTTTCTCCTGCAGAAGCCGAATCTGAAGCCGCCATCCGGAGCACTGCTTCACAGAAATTATCCATCAAAGAAAAAAGCATTACCTGTATCCGTGTCCTCAAGCGCTCTGTGGATGCCCGCGCCCGTGAGGTAAGGATCAACATAAGGGTTCGTGTGTATGTGGGTGAACAGCCCATCGAAACAGTTTACCGCAAAGAATTGCCAGATGTATCCTCCGCCCAGCCCCTTATCATTGTAGGAGCCGGACCTGCCGGTTTATTTGCCGCCATTCGTTGCGTACAGCTTGGCCTGAAGCCGGTTATTCTGGAACGGGGCAAAGATGTCAGGAGCCGGCGTCACGACCTGGCTGCCATCAACAAAGACCACATCGTAAATCCCGAATCCAACTATTGTTTTGGCGAAGGCGGGGCAGGCACGTATTCCGATGGCAAGCTCTATACCCGTTCAACAAAGCGCGGAGATGTAAACAGCATCCTCGAAACATTTGTCGCCCACGGTGCCAGTGAAGATATTCTCATTGATGCTCATCCCCATATCGGCACCAACAAGCTGCCTCAGATCATTGTCAGTATCCGCGAAAGCCTGCTTGCCGCGGGAGCTGAAATACATTTCAATACCAAAGTCACGGACCTGATTATTCACAATCAATCCATCGCCGGAGTGAAAGCCCTCTCGGCCGGAGAGGAAAAAGAATGGAAAGCCAACCAGCTCATCCTTGCCACCGGCCATTCCGCCCGTGATATATTTGAAATGCTTCATCGCAAAAATATACGCGTTGAATCAAAACCATTTGCCATGGGTCTCCGAATCGAGCACCCTCAGGCGCTCATTGATTCCATTCAGTACCACTGCCCGATACAGCGGGTCAGCGAACTCCGGGAACACCTGCCGGCTGCTTCCTACAGTCAGGTACACCAAAGCAACGGAAGAGGCGTCTACTCCTTTTGCATGTGCCCGGGCGGCATCATTGCGCCATGCGCCACAGGCCCCGAAGAAGTGGTCACCAATGGATGGTCCCCCAGCAAACGCAATAATCCTTACAGCAATTCAGGCATCGTGGTTTCCATCGAGCCGCCGGATTATCTGAAATACGGGCAAAACAATCCCCTCGCCGGCTTGCAATACCAGCAGGCATTGGAGAAAATGGCATATACAGAAGGAGGAAGCAGACAAACCGCCCCTGCACAGCGTATGATTGATTTTGTGGAAGGCAAATTGTCGGGTGACCTGCCTCGTACATCCTATCAGCCTGGTATCGTTTCATCACTTTTGTCAGAATGGCTGCCCCCTGAAATCGGAAAAAGACTGCAGGACGGGCTCCGGGCTTTCGGAACCAAGATGAAAGGATATTATACCAATGAGGCGATACTGCATGGGGTGGAATCGCGCACTTCGTCTCCGGTGCGGATCCCACGCGACAAAGAAACATTCGAACACCCGGAAATTGCTGGTCTGTATCCCTGTGCCGAAGGTGCAGGGTTTGCAGGAGGTATTGTCTCCGCGGCCATCGATGGACAGAAATGCGCTGAAGCAGCTGCAATGAAAAATAAATCGCTTTCGCGCAACTCATGAAAAGCATGAAGCAAATTATCCGCCTTTCATTTCTTTGCATTGTCTTGTTCCAGGCAAGCTCAAAGGGTCAGACGAATTGTCTGCAGCCGCCGGGAGAGCTTCAGAAAGTTGACTCAACACCGATTGATCCCTCTTTAAGCCAGTGTCACAAAACAGCTAAAATCCTCTGTTCCTATACAGCTCCGGTTCTCCTAGCCACCTACGGCATCATCGCCATCGGACCCAGCCATAC
>DASYGQ010000358.1:0-9117 GCA_035999585.1 Bacteroidia bacterium
AAAAAGAGGATGTTGTAAAACGGCTTGCTGCCCTGAGCTATGATCTGGAGCGGTTTTCAGAAAGAACCTGGAACCATGAACCTGTTTATGTGATTGGTGCTGCGGCCGGTGATACAGTAAGCAACCAGATCTGGGTGGATAAGAAGAACCTGTGTGTGGTGAGAAACATCACGCACCTGTCGCCTTACGAGGTGCTGGACATGCGTGTGGAAAGCCGCATCCCCTCCTGCGGGGGCTTCCTTGAAACACGCGTGGGCTTTTACATCAATGGCCGGCTCGATCAGCTGGAAGAATACAACGACATTGCATTTAATCCTAAAATTGACCCCGCAGTTTTTGATCCGGCTAAATTCGGAACAGTGCACTGGAAAAAGAATTCTTCTTCACCCAAATCGCATTGAATGTAAAATTCAAATAAGATCGTTATCATTCAAAATATTTCAGGATCCAAATGATCGTAAACAGTATACAAACACCTCCGCTCTCCGGTTCCGGAACAGGAAACGTGGCTGAAAACCGTTTCAGGAGCCTGCTCATGCAGGTTCCTTTTGCAATCGGCATTTTTCGGGGCGCCGACTTTATCGTGGAATTTGCAAATTCTAAAATGCTGGAGCTCTGGGGAAAAACGGAAGAAGAAGTGATGAACAAACCCGTTTTTGAAGTATTACCGGATGCTTCCGGACAGGGGTATGAACAATTGCTTGACGGGGTATTCAGGACAGGCGTTTCATTTGTAGCACAGGAGATTCCCATCAACCTCAACCGAAGTGTTAAAAAAGGACAGTTTGTCATGAAACTGATTTATGAGGCACTCAGAGAAGAAGATGGCAGAATAACAGGAATCCTTGCATTGGCAGAGGATATAACGGAGCAAGTACAGGCAAGAACAAAAGTCCGTGAAAGTGAAGCCCGTTTAAAAATGGCTATTCAATCAACCAAACTTGGCACCTGGGATTATAATCCCATCACAGGTGAACTGAACTGGTCGGATGAGTGCCGGCTCATTTATGGTGTTGGCCCCGATCAGACAATTGATTTTACGGCTTTTGCCGAACACATCCATCCGGAAGACAGGCTTTTTGCAGAAAGTGAGATTGCAAAATCCTTGAATCCGCAAGGCAAAGGCGATTATGATATTTCATTCCGTATCCTTCGTTTCGACAACGGCGAAACCCGCTGGATCAGGGCTCAGGGGAAAGTGTATTTCAATCCACAAAAAGAAGCAACACGCTTCATTGGCACCGTGATCGACATCTCAGAGCAAAAAGAATACGAGAATTCCCTGGAACAAAAAGTGGCAGAGCGAACCCAGCAATTGCAAAAGCTGAATGATGAACTCAACATGGCGCAGGAACTGGCCCGGATAGGAAGCTGGGACTGGGATATTTCCAGTAATAAAATCACCTGGTCAAAAAACATGTTCCAGCTTTATGGCCTGAATACTTCGGAAGAAATCACATTCGAAAAATTCAAATCTTTCATCCATCCGGAAGACAGGCCTCTCCTGGATGATACCATTTCTGTTGCTTTCAAAATCAAAGCATTTCCCGAATTTATTCACCGCATCATCACAGCACAGGGATTATCCAGGCTGATGCATGCAAAAGGTGAAGTAAAACTGGACAAAGAGGGGAATGTGATTGCAATGAATGTAACGGAACAGGATGTAACCTGAGATCAAATGGCAACCCAGAGAAAACATTCGACGATTGCCGCCAGGTATACCTGACCGAAAAAACCGCTTGGCTCCAGGAAGGATGATACAAACTCCTTGGTTTCTTTGCGGGTACAAGAAACATCTTTTGAATAAGGATGTACAAAAGTCATCAGTCCTTCCTCATAACGAAGATCCAGACTACGAATAGCCCGATAAGTAATATTAGAACCCGCCCCCTTTGGCAAAACCCTTGAAGTTAATACCTCAATGGAATTCTTTTCGTTATTAATAACAAACGCTGTCTTGAACCTTACGTGATCAAATTCATAATCAAGTTCCAGCTTGTGCATGTCGCAATGAAAAAAGCGCAGCATCGACTCCTCTTTCAGCTCACATCTGATCAGATCCGACATCAATTCAAAATAAAACGACCGGGCAGTTAAACTAAGATTACTCATAAGCCACAATTGGTTTCCCTTTGTAATTCACATCGAAATTGCCCAATTAGAGATTCGGGTTTTATTCTTATCGCCGAGATCGGGAAAAAGTCGGCTAAAAGGGTTTTCTGTTTATGTGGGGATGTAGTAACGGCCCGGTGAATCAAGCAATGGAACCTGAATGCAAGGCTGTATTATTGGAAGGAATGCCTGTGAAAAGCTTTATTGACTGAATGAACATCAATTGGCTGGTTCCGTTTGCGGGAGGCGATTTTATCTTCGTCTTCATCCAGCCTCTACAGGTCTTTCCGATTTATTCATACATTTGCTTTTCAATTTAACAGAATCATGGGACGAGTATTTGAAAAACGCAAGCATAAGATGTTTGCCCGTTTTGCCAAGATGGCAAGGACCTTCACCCGCATCGGGAAAGAGATACACATGGCAGTTAAAAAAGGAGGCCCGGACCCGGATGGCAACCCACGCCTGCGACTGGTCATTCAAAACGCCAAGAATGTGAACATGCCCAAAGCAAACATCGACGCTGCTATTCAGCGTGCGGTGAGCAAGGACATGAAAGATTACGAAGAAATGATTTACGAAGGGTATGGCCCGCATGCCGTAGCCATTCTCATAGAAACAGCGACTGATAACACCACCCGCACCGTTGCCAACGTACGCCTTGCTTTTACCAAATGCGGAGGAGCCCTGGGAAAAACCGGTTCACTCGAATTCCTGTTTGAACGCAAAGGAATTTTCGAGATCGATCCCGGCAAACGCGATCTCGAGGAATTGGAACTGGAACTGATTGATTTTGGTGTGGAAGAGATAGAACAGGTGGAAGGCAAGACATTCATCACCACGGCCTTTACTGATTTTGGTAAAATGCAGAAAGCATTGGAGGATATGGGCATTACTGTACTATCCGCAGAAAAAGAACGTTTTCCAAACAATACAGTTGAGCTGAACCCTGAACAACAGGCGGAAGTATTAAAGCTTGTCGAGCGTCTCGAAGATGACGATGATGTTCAGGCGGTTTACCACAACATGCGGGAAGATTAAGATTATAGACCGCGGATCATCATGATTATTATGATCTACCTGATCATATTTTATCATAATGATCATGAAGATCCGCGGTCTATTATATCAAGCAATTCTATTCTTCTTCCAACGGTTTATTGGTAGTGTAAGTCCTCCACTTGGTCAGAACAGCCTGCATATCTGCAGGAATCTCAGAATCAAAATGAATGTATTTCCCTGTGGTGGGGTGCTTGAAGCCAAGAGACTTGGCATGTAGCGCCTGCCGGGGCAAGAGACTGAAGCAATTCTCGATAAACATTTTGTATTTCTGAAACGTCGTTCCTTTCAGGATGCGATCTCCCCCATACGTATTGTCATTGAAAAGCGGATGCCCGATGTATTTCATATGCACACGTATCTGATGCGTTCTCCCTGTCTCCAGCTTGCATTCAATCAACGTCACATATCCGAAACGTTCCAAAACCCTCCAGTGTGTCACCGCATGTTTTCCCTGATCACCTTCCGGGAAAACAGTCATGATCTTGCGGTCCTGCAGGCTGCGCCCCAGGTTTCCGGTCACAGTTCCGCTGTCCTCCTGAAAATCGCCCCATACCAGTGCCACATAGATGCGGTCGATGTCGCGGTCATAAAACTTCTTGGAAAGCCGTGTCAGAGCCAGTTCATTTTTGGCAATAACAATGATACCGGAGGTGTTCTTATCAATGCGGTGCACAAGTCCCGGCCTCAGCGCTTCCTCGCGTCCATCACCGATGCCTGTATTCTTCTGCGGGAGGTTTTGAAAGTGGAACACCAGTGCGTTGACCAGGGTGCCTGAATAATTGCCGTAACCCGGATGGACCACAATACCGGGATCTTTGTTGACGATAATCAGGTCATCGTCTTCGTAGACGATATTGATCGGAATATCCTGAGGAATGAGCTCGATCTCACGGGGAGGATGGGGCAGCACTACCTGTATGAGATCTTTTGGCTTTACCTTATAGCTTGACTTGACAGGTTTGCCATTCACATGAATATTTCCTGCTTCCGCTGCATGCTGAATGCGCGACCGCGTTGCATTTTCAATGCGGTTCATGAGGAATTTATCAATGCGGAGGAAATCCTGTCCTTTATCTACCAGGATCCGGACATGCTCAAAGAGTTCCTGTTCATCTTCCGGATGATCTGTCTCATCTATCATAGTAAAGGGGATTAACGCGCGATCAGGATCTTTTTCGTGCAGGATGAGTTGTTTTTGCTGCTGATACGCAACAGGTAAAATCCGTTTCCGAATTCAGAAATATCAAGCGGTTCAAGCCTTTTCCGGCGGGTTTCAAGAACAAGCCGGCCGGCACAATCATACAGGGAAACCAGATAGGATTCATCCTCCTCGGTTGGCGGAACAGAAAAAGAGATGACATCGCTTGCAGGGTTCGGGTAAACCGTCAGCATTTGCAACGCTTTGAACTGCTCCACAATGCCGGTCATACGAATGGTGTCGCCAAACAAAGGGCGGATCATCAGGCTGCCCGGAAACAAACTCGCATTCCAGGGACTAAGACTATCCACCTTGTAGAAATTATGGTTCATTGAATTCGTGTTCTGGTCAAACCCGACGCTCATGTTGGCATCGGTATATTGCAGCCAGCCAACGAAAAACGAACCCGAAACAGCAAGCGGTTTTTTCAGGTAATAAGTCCGGAAATGATCGTATCCGGGAAGATACTGCGGGCTGAAGGTGCTGTCGCTGTGGTAAATCATGGTACCAGGATTTCCTCCGGGGCCGGGGGCCCATACGCAAAGCCGGAAACCATCCAGTGATGCATCACGCAGCACCGGGTTCCAGAAAAACTGAACGGCTCTCAGCGAATCAGGCACATTGGTGCTGAACTGAACGGCCAGCTGGGCGCCTTTGGATGTTCCCACACCTTCAAGCCCGTAACCAAGTTCGGCGGTACCGTCATCGTATGCATAATAATTGAAAAAGCGCTGAATGGTCCAAATGGTATCCTGTGTGTGATTGTCTTCAATGAGAATGTGGCGGATCTTAAAAACAGTGGTATCACTGAGAGATGGGCCGAAATCAAAACCGTTTGCTTTCACATTCGAGAAAGCAGTACCAACATAAGTACTGTATCCGTTAACTGTGAAAGGATTCATGTTCGGATCGGTATTCGAGTAGGGTACTGAAAAAGGGGCTCCGTAATGAAAGCCCTGATACTGATAGGTCATGTTTCGTATCGCTACATCATTATTCCGAAAAAAAACATGTTCCACAGGAATAACATCTGCTGGTCCCTGGTACTGCCTCCATGGCTCATTCTGGTAATTTGCAAGGAATGAAAGCGGTTCGTAAACAAAGGAAACACGTTTCAGAATGGTATCCTGATAGGAACGGAAAGCATGCAGGTATACACGGTCAACATGCCAGTGTGATAAATTGCCTGTGGGGTTTGCGTAATTACGGAAACGAAACTGAAACCAGGTTGGGGCATGACCGAACTTAACGGTATCCACTGTATATACAAGAGTATCACTGGGCCGGTAAAGGGGCAGCATGACCAGATGAAAGCCACTGTCGTTGTTGCTCGGTATATAACCTGGAATAGTCCAGACCTCGTGCCAGTTCAAACTGTCATGGGAGGTTTTGAATTCCATCAGCAGACTGTCGCCATCTCTGGGTGCAAAGCCTCTGCCCTGTGGCTGGTAATAAAAGCTCAGGTACATCGAATCCTTTGCCGTTTTCGTGATGATGATCCTTTTGGATGTCAAGGTATCACAGGGAACGCTGCTGGAGGGCGAGCCAGTAAAGTTGTAGGGATACCCGTTAGCATCGAGGCCGTCGAAAGAGGCTACTCCGATATTGACCGGAGAGATCGGAAAAGAATAATTGACGAAAACTGAATTATTGAGCCACCTTCCGGAATCCGGATAAGGTCCGCGGTAACTGAAATCATCCTGCAGAGAATCGCTGAAGGCATAATAAATATAGGGATTCGAAAATGGAGTTGAGGCAGCGGAGCTCTTCTTTTTCTGATGATGAACAGCGTTCAGGACGGGATTGGCATGAAGACTGGTCAGTTTTTCACCCTGTGCAAAAGCAGCACAGGCACTCCAAAGAAATATAACAAGCAGGCTGATTCGTTTCATGATGAATGGTTCAATGGGGAGCCTGCAATTTAGCCTTGTCGTTTGTCAGGTACAGATCAATGGTGCTGCCGGGGCTGATGGTATTATCCGACCCGGGCGCCGGCACCTGTTTATAAACCCTGGCATTCAAAGAATCCGGTTTCTCCTTTTGTTTCTTATCAAAAATAGCTGTTCCTTCATTCAAATTGCTTTCATTCAGCCGAAGCACCGCTTCCTGGAGGGTAAGGCCAACAAGGTTAGGAATATCCACCGTACCTTCCCCGTTATGTCCGTCGCCCACGGTCAGCGTGATTTCAGCTCCTCTTTCAATCTGGGCTCCTTCCGCAATGTGCTTGCCTTTGTATTCCTGGCTGAGCACGCAACCGTTACAGACATCGGGTTTACGCTTCACCGGTTTAGCAAGCTTCAGGCCATAGGCCTCCAGAATCGCAACCGCCTGCCGAAGCGATCGGTCTTCCAGGCGTGGCATAGCCACACGAGGGGGAAGAACAGAAGTCACGTACAAATAGACGGTACGCTCCTGTTTGACCCTCGATCCGGCTTCCGGCTCCTGTTTGATAACGACGCCTTTCTCCTTTTTAGTATCGTAAATGGAATCAATCACCAAATATTTCAGGGGTTTTCCCTTGATGAAGCCATCGAGAGCCTTGATCTTCAGTCCCTGAAAATCAGGTACTGACACGGTTTGTCCATGATGTGTGTATACATCCAGACCTTTGAATATCAGCCAGAAAATAATCAGTAAAGCCACAATGGCGATTCCCAAATTTTTGAAAAAGGCAGGGCTCCTGAGAAAATCAAAAAGGGTTTTCATAGACGAACTCAAATTTAAGCAAAAATGCGATTGGAGATCGGGGTGGAACGGCAAAGACCGGACTCAGACCTTCTCTGCCCTTTTTGTTTTCTGGAAGCCAAAATCCAAAATCCTGTCGATGAAATCGTAAGGCTTGTAATGGTTGATGGCAGCCTGATGAAAGATGCAGGTGGCGGGAGTCATTCCCGGCAGAGAGTTCACTTCAATGAAGATTACTTCAGCTTTGCAGTTGTCAAACACACGCACAAAAGCGTCAATCCGGCAATAACCCGTGACCCCCAGAATGGAAGCGGCCTTACCCAGCTCTGCCTTGACCTGGGCCGAGATCTTTTCGCGCTCTTCCTTGTTGGGTGAGTAACGTGCCGGTGTGATGTTCTGTCCCTGCCCGGCCAGGAATTTTTCTTCCAGTGAAAGCACTTCTCCTTCAGACAGAGCTTCGCTTGCTTCAAACACCTCATATTCCGGCTTGCCGTCTTTTCCAAAACGGGTGAGCATGCCACCGGTTACTTCCAGGAAATGCCGGGCATTCTTTCTGGAGATGAGTTCTTCAACAAGAAATACTTTCTTCAGCGGGAATTCCTCTTTGGGTTTGATATGCAAAGTGGCAGCCGCGCCGGGGCTCAGATCTTCTGTTTTCCGAAAGATCAGTTCAGCAAAGGCATCGAGCTCCTCAAATGTTTTTATCTTTTTTACAGCAGAGCTGCATCCGTCATCCACCGGCTTGGCAATAAACGGAAGATGGATCCGGTTTTTGATCTGTTCTTTGATTTTGCCTGAATTCAGGCTCCAGTCCTCTTCTGTTACAAGCATGTGCTCGGCAACCAGCAAACCGTGTTGCTTCAGTATTTCGTTTGTCCTGTATTTATCAATGGTGATGCCCGAACTGGTTTTATCCGATCCGTTATACGGAAGCCCCAAACGCTCCAGCTTCTCCTGAACAGCGCCATCCTCGCCGGGACGCCCGTGAAGTGCAATAAAAACAGCATCTGCTGAACTGGCCAGCTCCTCATATGTAATTTTCACCGGCTTAGTCAGACTCTGACGGCCGGCGTATTTCTGAGTGATCGGCGCACAGCGTTCCATGATCTTCTGAACAACCTCATGCACTTTATATTTCTCAATTTTTTCACGGATATCGTCAGCATTGTCTTTCAACAGAATATTGATTGGGACGGCATAGAGCAAATGCTCCTCGTTGTTGCCAGTCAGGAAAACAGGTATTGGCTCGTATTTATCGGAAGATGAAAGTTTCTCATAGACATTTCTTCCGCTCTCCACGGAGATATGCCTTTCCGAAGAATATCCGCCGAACAGCACTGCCACCCTTAACTTGCTGGAGGCTGCATGCTGATCTTTATGTATTAATTCATCCAGATTTTTCAATAAAGGATCATACAAACCGCTTCCCATGCTTGCTTCTATGCGGCAGACCAAAGAGGTGCGTATGATATACGTCAGAAACTGGGAAGGGTTGAGTCCTATTTCCGCAGCCTGATGAAAGAAAAAAGAGGAAGGCATCATTCCTGAAGTCGTATTCGGATCGTTCAGGAATACATTTCCTTCCGATGAGATAAAGCCGTCGATACGTGCATAGACGTCGAAATCAAGCGCTTCAAAAAGACGTTCGCATTCCTTGCGAATGGCCTCTATTTTCTCTGAAGGCAAATCAATGGGTGTGATTTTACGGGAAAGGCCGGGGAGATATTTGGACCGGTAGTCGAACAGCTCCTTGCCCTTGCGGATTTCAGTCGGCGGTAACGCAACAGGAATACCGTTCTCGTCCTGAATAACAATACATGAAAATTCACGTCCGCTGATGAACCCTTCGATGAGTACTTCACTTTCTCCTTCCAGCGATTCCAGAACAAGAGTACCGGTGGTCTTAATATGCTTATCGATGTATTGAAGCAAAGCAGCAGGCTGGTAAAATATTTTTTCCTGAATACGCAGAGGAATACCAATGCCTTCGCGTATATCACAGAGGACACGGATGAATTCAATTTTTGCCGGTTCATCCATCGCATTCCATGCGGCGG
>DASYGQ010000299.1:0-7705 GCA_035999585.1 Bacteroidia bacterium
CCGGAAAGCCAGGAAGTGACTGGTTTGGTTCTCCTGCTATTGCGCTTCCGAAACGGCAGGAAAGTCAGGTTTTCCCTCAGGAATTAACCCTCAGACCTTCGGCTCTCAGGTACTTTGCCCGCGCTTTTGTGGAACTGATCAGGATCGTCATCCCGGAGACGGTGATTATTTGTTTGAGTATTTTGTTGATCGCTTACGGTCATGATTTGCTCAGCGAGGACGCCTGGTGGAAATTCCCAATTTTGTTTCCATTGTATTACCTCGGTTTGATGGGCATTCCTGCATTTCTGATTACGGTCATTCTAAAATGGACTTTTGGCGGGAAGCATCAGCCGCGACAGATGCCAATCTGGACATTTGGAGTGTGGAAAAGCGAGGCTATTACTGTTATTTATGAAGCTCTTTCTGTTCCCTTTCTTCTGCAATACCTGAGAGGAACGCCCTGGCTGCCTTTCCTTTTGAGGTTCCTGGGTGTGAAAATAGGCTCAAGGGTATGGATGAATACAACCGATATTACCGAATTTGATATGGTAACTATTGGTGATGACGCTGCCTTGAATGAAGATTGTGGCCCGCAAACGCATCTGTTTGAAGACAGGGTGATGAAGGTGGCCAGGGTCCAGATCGGAGCCCGGAGCAGTATAGGCGCTAAGTCAATTGTGCTGTATGATACGGAAGTGGGTGAGGATGTGGATGTGGAAGCGCTTTCCCTGGTTATGAAAGGCGAGCGCCTTCCCCCAGGTACAAGCTGGACCGGCAGCCCTGTACGTCCTTTGTAACTCTGTGGAATCGAAATTTATTTCCATTCCAAGCTTTCTTTGATTTGTAATTGTGAAAAGCCTAATTTAGTGTTCGGTTTATTTAATGTCCCGTATGTATGAAATCAAAAACAAAAAATTCAGCCGGCTTCTATCAGAACATTTGCGATTACCTGACGAAGTATGCTTATGTACCCGAAATGAAGGCGGATGGAACTGCTTTTGAAAAACGGAAAATTGAGTCGGCTACGTTCAATGCGGACAAATCACAATTGTTGATTACGGGTGCAGGCCCCGATTTGCAGCGCTATACCCTTGTATTGAAAAATCAGCGAAAGGTATATTCCCGGACCGATCGTGAATACGACAAGCTGATCATTCGGGGTTTCATCAGTGTGGGGGAGGATTTTACGAGCTCAGACCGGCAAAAATTGATTGTATATCTGAAAGGATACCCTGCCAACGCACACGTTTCTCTGAAATTAAAGAATGCGTTGAGTGCACTCATTGGCCAGTCGAAAAAAGAATAATTTGAGATTCTGTTACTTCGCCTTCTCTGAAGAGGCAATCCAAACTTTCGACAGCTGCCTGTACTCAAGGGCATTGGCATCAAAATTTCGTATGCTTTTCTGAACGAGACGATCAAGCTCATCATAAAAAACAGGCATAATAGCTGCGTCGTAAGTAACCCTTTGATCTGCTTCCCTGCATAGTTCAGCCTTCTTTTTTGGGTCCGTTTCTTTCATGGCCATCTGGAACAGGGAATCAAATACCGGATTCTTATATCTCACCACATTCAGCACGGAAGGATCCGACAATTTTTCGGGTATGTGTTTGCTGTAAAACATGGTGAGGAATGTTTCGGGGTCAGGGTAATCGGCTGTCCAGTTTGTATAAAACATCTGGGTGCGTGCCGTCTCATTCAGCTCTTCCAGATTCTGAGCGGCCGGAAGCTGATCGATTTTTATTTCCACATTGAGATTTTCCTTTAGCATTTTTGTAATGACATCGGCCATGATCTTATTTCGGTCGCTACTGCCGCCATTGATCTCAA
This sequence comes from Bacteroidia bacterium, assembly GCA_035999585.1. Classification (GTDB taxonomy): domain Bacteria; phylum Bacteroidota; class Bacteroidia; order Palsa-965; family Palsa-965; genus Palsa-965. The sequence continues at coordinate 1,813 of DASYGQ010000299.1, forward strand.
GAGTGAGTGAAGGAAAACTTTTCCCGTCAGGGTATCCGGCATCGGCAAGTAGCTTTCTGGCTTTGTCAGGGTCAAATGAATAACCTCTGAAACCCGCGGTGTCGTAGTTATTGAAAGCAGGGGGAACAACTCCGTATTCTCCGGGTATCCCTTCGCCCTGGAGAATGAACTTCACAATATCGCGGCGGTTGATTGCGTAATTGAATGCCTGTCTCACCTTCATGTTATCAAAAGGAGGTGTCATGTTCTGAAAGCCATAATATGTAATTCGCAGACCAGGAACACTTTGCATCCTGAAATCAGCTCCTCCCGGTTTTGCATCTTTCAACTCACCCATGATGGACGGAATCAGTTCAACAGGGATGCGGAAAATCATATCCAGCTCTTTTGTGCGGAATTTCAGAAATTCAGCTTTTTTGTCCTTCATAAAAGTGAAATGAAGGGCATCCATATAAGGCAAGGAATTGCCATAAGTATCAGTTTCCCAATAATTTTCGTTCCGTCCGAGAATAGCAAACTCCTTTCGCTTGATCCGGGTAATCATAAAAGGCCCCGTGCCGACGCAGTGTCCGGAAAGGTCATTTTTATACATTTCATAAGCCTCTCTGGGATAGATCCATGTTCCGGGCATGGTGAGTATATACAGGAAACTTGAGAACGGATGACTCAGTGTGATTTCAAGCGTATAGCTATCAATCACTTTTACACCCGAGACACCGCCCGAGAGCGGATGAAGATCAACGGTTGATTTGAAATATTCATTGGCCCCGACAACCCTGTCTCTGAAGGTAAGATCAAACATGGAATTGATGTCGCTTTTTTCACAGAGTTTGTCGAAACACCATTTGAAATCAGATGCCTGAACTTCCCTTCCACGGGAAGAAGGAAAACAAGGGTCATCCTGAAAATATACGCCTTTGCGGAGATGAAAGAGGTAGTGAGTGCCGGAAGGATCTATCTCGTAGGTTGTCGCCAGACAAGGGCGAATGCTTAGGTCCTTGGAGTCTGGCCGGAGGAGGCCTTCGAAAATCTGGCAGGCAACCTGATAGCCGGTTTCTTCGGTGATTGAAAGCGGGTACAGGCTGCTGAAGTCTTCGACTTCATTCATTCGGAATACTCCACCCAATTGGATGGGACCTTGAGCTATCCGCTTTTTTTGAGACGATCCTCTGGGGCTGCATGAAACAAGAATTGCAAAAAGCGAAAAAACTAAAAGTTGTTTGAACATTGGCTGATTATCAATAGGTAGCCAATTTACAAAAAAGAAATACATGAAGCCAGGCGATAAAAAATAAACGGATCATGCAATGAAGGAGCCTGCGTGTTGTGAAGAAACTGGCTGCTGATGCTTTTTTCTTTTATATTTTTTATATATTTGATCTGATCCAACTCAAAGACATTTTCATTGTAAGGCCGGATATATCATCCGTTTCTCCAATTAATAAATCCAACGATGAGAAAATTAACCTTGTTTATATTGTTGCTTTCCTTTGGTTGCCGGAAAGATTCCTTGAATCCGGAATCTGTAAAAGATAAAGGAGGAATCGCAAGTGAACGGATTGGTATTGTGCCGCCTGTTGTATGCCCGACTCCCACGAATTGCAAAATCACTTTGCTGACTACCATTGCAGGGCATAATGTTTACAGACATGATTCATCCCTATACATCATTTTCAAATCGGGCCTGGCCATTGATGCCGACGGTAGCCCGCGTGCCTATGGGCCCAACAATAGCGGACTCGATTATACCGCCAATGCAGGATCACCCGGAAACTGGTGGGGCGTGGTGACGGATGCCAGTGGTAATCCCATTATTCAGGGCTCTGCAGATCCTTATCCCGGAATGTATGTTTCTACCACTTCGCTTGTCAACAGTGCTTATGCCAGCACGAATCCATTGCGATATGTTAATTCCGAAGTTATTCCTTTTTTTGTTTTGCCTTCGGGAGTGACATCTCAGGGTATACGGATTGGCGATATCGGTTTTGTGTATAACACAGCAAATGGAAGGGGATGTTATGCGATCTATGCTGATGCGGGGCCGTCCGGCAGCCTTGGCGAAGGATCTATTTACCTGGCTAATAAGCTTGGCATTCCACCCAGCCCAAGAAACGGCGGCGTTTCGTCGGGGATTGATTATGTTATTTTTCCTCATTCTGGGGCAGGTCAGGGAACCATACCTGCGGTCAATCACATCAATGCCAGCGGAGCCAACTACATGAAAAAAGTTGGCGGCTTGAGAATTATGAATTGTTTATAAGTACGCTATGAAAGTAAAACTGTTATTTCTGATTTTTTTAATAACGGGTACATGTATTCATGCGCAGCAAAGCGGGCATGGCAGAAAGATTTTTACAGGAGTCTCAGATTCTTACCTTTTCAGCACTGAAGCTCTGCGCCCTTCTGATCTACATGGTTTTCGCATTGATACCTTAAAGCCTCCGTCCTTTTTGCAAAGCTGCTATGCAGGAGCCGCATCATCTCTGGTCATTTATGCAGCTGATTATGTAAGTCCTCATGACTCCGGTTTTGTCAGTGGAAACAATGCTTATGGTGATATGGAAAAGGCTCAGCATTATTCAAATGCAAGTGGGATTACACTCACTGGAGTTGCCGTTCTGCTTAACATGAAAGCCTCTTCCCATACTGCGGGAACCGGTGCTAAAATTAATCTATACGCTTTTTCTTCGAATCAGCCTGGCAGCCTTTTGGCAAGCACCCCGGTTCGCCCTCAGGATTCATTATCCTCTGTGGGCTATACGATTTTTAATTTTGCAAGTCCCGTAACGGTGAGTACCGATTTTCTTGTTTCGGTTGTATTGCCTAAACATGCGGGTGACACGCTCGCCGTTTATGGAACAAAGATCAACTGCAATTCAGGGTCATCCCTTTCATGGGAACGTGTAGCCGACAGCACATTCGGAACTCTTCACACAGATTGGAATCTGAGTTCCGGGAATGATATTGACCTGGCAATCTTTCCACTTGTTCGAAACCTGACAAGTGGTATTCCGGAATCCTTCGCATCGAATCCCGGGTTGGTTTATGATGCCGCCGAACAAATGTTTTTTGACAGGACTGAGGCGCACTGCCTGCTTGAAATATTTGATGTGTCGGGCCGCAGATTAAGCGCTGTTATATTGGAACCGGGTAAAAGTATAAGCCTTTCGGCAGTGCCTGCCGGGTATTATTCGATTTGCATGACAACGGAGAATAGCAGGTGGTATAAGAAAATAATAAAGAAATAGAATTGCATTTGACTACCTATTCTCAGGTGGGATATTTTTGTATTTCAATGCCATTTCAGCATGACTCACCATGTTGGTTGGCTTGTAAGTTTCTTTATTTACCGGGGGGTGTTTCAATAATCCATTGACGGGCCTTATCGGTCTGGGTACAAATCCTCCTCCACAATTCGGACATACATTTTTCAACAAATCAAGAGCACAGTTCCGGCAGAATGTGCATTCATAGCTGCAGATATAAGCCTGGGTTGAAGAAGGAGGCAGGAGGATGCGGCAGTTTTCACAGGACGGTTTGAGTTCGAGCATTGAATGGGAGTGGAAAATGAAAAAATCAGGTCAGAGCGATTGAAAAATAGTCGGCAATATCTGCGATGAGAATTTTTACCTGTTTCAGTTTATCATCTGCTTTTGTCTTATTATAAACACCCTGCAACTTTTCGAAATATTGTTTCCTTCCGCTGTGAATCCATTGGGAGGCATAATACACTGATTTAACGGTCAGGTCATTTTCCGGATTTTTATTGAGACCTGCAGTCAGTTTTTCGTATCGTTTATAGGATTCCTGGATTCCCTGGTGATCCTGTATGAAAAACTGGCCCAATACAAGTGTTGCAAAGAGAGCATCATATAACCTGTGGAAAGGGATTTGCTGAAAATTCACAAGCAATGCCTCGAGGTTGGAGATTGCCTGTTTTATTTCTTCCTCCGTACCAAGAATCAGAAAGCCACTGTAGATGTTCTGCAGATTGATGTAGCGCACGTGCAGACCTTCTTCCCAGATGGGTTTACTTAACATTTCGGTGCAGCAGGTCTTGTAATACTTAAGTTCCTCGCGCAGAGAGGCAGGAAGATTTTTGTTGTAATCTTTCCGGTAGCCATGACAATATTCACTAAGGAAATAGCTGGCCTGTATGCTCAGGAAAATAATTTCAGGAGTGTTTACATAATTTTTCCAGAATCGTAACGCTTCTCTCTTTTTGATGAGATGAGCTGACTCTTTCTGCAATTCCTGATTGTCGAGCGTGTACATCAGGTGTTTCAGCTTGAGGTAATCAACGTTCAGCTGGATGTCATCTGAAAATGAAAAAATAACAAAATTATTTCTGTCGAGTTCTTCGCTCAGGTCATTTATTTCAGCAAGAATCTCTTTGCTGTAAAAGCGGTCGTCGTTCAGAAAATTAAGTGAATAGAGCCATGCATAACGGCTGAGCAGACTGACACTCATAGCAGGATGGCTGCGCAATTTGCGCAGGTTCACCAGGTGATTGAGCATGTCCTTGTCGCTCATCAGACTCTTCCCCTTGAAATTGAGATTCTGACGGATGAAAAGATACAGATCGTTCAGTGTGTTTTCATGCTCGAGAATTTCACTGATTCGTTTGTGATGTTTGACAGCACTTGTTTTGTCCTCCAGAATGTAAGCCTGCTGGGCCAGAAATTTCAAGACTGCTGTGGCAGAGTGGAAATCTTCAATCTTCTCTGAAATGTCGAACAGTATGTCAGCGAGAGCGTTTGCTTTTTTGAGTTCTCCTTTATTGATAAGACCTTCCAGTTTGGTGATGTTGTGTGTCAGATAGGAAGGGTAATTTCGGCTGAGGTAAGAGGTGAGGCGAAACGTATGGTGAACAAGTTGAAAGAATTTCTTTTTGGATTTCTCATCATTAGAGCCGTACACCGTGTGGCATAGTTTGTCAGACTCCTCAATTCCTTCTTTATCCTCTCGTATGGCTTCAATAAGCTTAAGCGGCAGATCGGCTTTTATCTCAACAAGGTGATTGCGAAACTCCAGAAAATGGAAATCGGAACAGAGGTGTATGACTTTCTGAATGCTGAGCATTTGAATTGAAATAAAGTATGACCCTGACTGAAAACGAAGAAGAAAATAATTAAACCCGATGTTGAAGCCGGACAAATTAAGGAAAAGGAAATGTCAAATCCAAATTTTCAAGTTGTTCTGATATTTCCTAATTATTTGATGGTCAGTTAATTTCTCGACATGAAACGACAAACATGTCAGTAATTACGACGAATAATCCCGGCAAAACGTTTAACCTCAGATATGTTTCTTTTAGCGTACAGGCTTATCCACGCGCCAGTCTATGGGATCGAATCCCTCTTCTTTCATGATCTGATTGGTTTTCGAAAAATGTTTGTTTCCGAAATAAGCTCCTCTTGCAAGGGGGGAAGGATGTGCGGCTTTGAGGATGAAATGCTTTTGATGATCAATGAGCGGTTCTTTTGACTGTGCGAATTTCCCCCACAGCAGAAAAACCACCCCTTCTTTACGAGCTGAAATTTCACGGATAACAGCATCTGTAAATGTTTCCCATCCTTTCCCCTGATGTGATCCTGCCATGTTTTCCCGAACGGTGAGTGTGGCATTGAGTAAAAGAACACCCTGGTCGGCCCAGGGGCCCAGGTCGCCGGATTTGGGATAGGGGATCCCTAGATCGTTTTGCAACTCCTTGAAAATATTGACAAGAGAGGGAGGATGCCGGATACCGGCAGCGACCGAAAAGGCAAGACCGTTGGCCTGGCCTGCTCCATGATACGGATCCTGACCGATAATAACGACACGGCAATCAGCAAAAGCGCAGCGATTGAACGCCGCGAAAATAAGGGGACCGGGAGGGAATATCCGGAACTGT
>DASYGQ010000308.1:0-4864 GCA_035999585.1 Bacteroidia bacterium
CCCCAAAGTGATCGACTTCATTGAATCCATATTCAAACAACTGAAAGAAGGAAAAACAGAACTCACCTTCGGCTTCAGCGAAGCCATGGCCAGGGCAAGTCAGGAGGATCTGAAAAATGCCTTTAGCCGGATGAACCCGGCCTGATAAAAGCAATAACATATTTAAATGATCTTATCCCCTGGGCCAATACCAGGGGATAAGATTAATCAAGTTGAATGCGTAAGGCTTTACGGGTATTCTGTACCCTTTTCACTCTCCAAATCCACAAATTACTTTGTGTTTTTACTCAACGATTCGCCCTTCATCTGTCTTAAGCCTCTTAATAATGGTTTTCAACAGGTAAGAAACCGTTCACATTGATTAGCGATCCCCAATTAGCCCCTCTACATTTGATCCAACAAACAACCGGGGCATTGTTCCGGAAAACCCAAAATCATGAAAACACTTCACTTATCTTTTCGCGGCATTATTCTTTTCCTGCTGACATTCTGGGCAGGCTCTGAAAAAATGAATGCACAAACAACAACCGTTGATTTCACCTGGGCACAAACAGCACCCAATACCATCCAGTTTACCAATACCTCTTCGCTGGCTCCATCCGACAGAGGGCCTTTCGACTGGCATTTCTCGGTGACCAACCCGATATACCCCGCAGAACAAAACTGGGATGGCTACAATCAGAACCCTCAGCATATCTATTTTGTACCGGGCAAATACCTTGTCACACTTTTGCATTGGGACACGCTGAATGCAAATGCGCCTGACTCCATTACTCATTGGGTCACCGTCACAGGAACGGTGATCTGCGGTTTGCAGTCCGCAGCCTATTGGAATAACGCCAGCTGCACCAGCTGCCGCGATGGCTCTGCTTCGGCCTACAATAATCTGGGCGCGGCGCCTTTCACTTTTTCCTGGACAAACGGTGCCTCAACGGATACCATTAGGAACCTTGCAGCGGGACAATACATTTGCACCATTACCGATTCACTTGGTTGTAAAACAACAGATACTGCGAGCGTGGGGGGTATCAACGCGCCCTGCTCCATCAACTTTACTTATAGTGTTTCTCCCAACTGGCTGATGATCTCTGACAACAGCACAGGTCTCACTTCAGCAAACCAGCTTCACTGGACGGCCAGTTTAAACAACCAGCCTTATACCGGGTCTTTGGGAGGATATGTGCCTGCTGGTCACTATTATGTTTGTGAGGTCGTCACCGATTCATTGAATCAGGGTGGCTGTACAGGTTCGTATTGCGACAGCATTCTTGTTCCGGGCAACCCACCCTGCCAGGCAGCTTTTAGTCTGACGCCGGATCCGAACACGCCGGGAAATTACACAGCCGCCAATAATACGTATGATGGTGGTTCACCTATTTATCGTTACATCTGGACCTGGGGCGATAGCACCCGCGGTGACACCATTGCAACACCTACACATACCTATAGCAGTCCCGGTCAGTATCAAATTTGCCTGAGCATAAACACATACATGGGATGTACCTCCACATTCTGCGACAATGTAACAGCCACCCGTTATGCTGCCAGCGCAACAGGCACACACACCACCATCAATGTGGTCATGGGTCATCCGGTGATGGGCATTGTGGAAGAAACAAAATCTTTGAATTCCTGGAGCCTGTTCCCTAATCCGGGCAATGAAGTTCTTCACCTGGAATATAACTTAAGCCGCAATTCGGCCGTGGATATAAAGATTTATAACCTCATCGGTCAGGAGGTGATGCTGCTCCAAAACAATGCCCTGCAGGATGCCGGCACACACCGGGTGGATGCAGCACTCAGCGAATTAAACGCCGGAAGCTATCTGGTAAGGATTATTACTGAAGGCCATTCCGAAACAAAGAAGCTCGCAGTGATCCGATAGAAGATCATTCAGAAAAGGCAGGCCCTACCGGGTCTGCCTTTTATTATTTCTGCTGCAGGCTTCTAATCCTGATGGCAGATGTGTAAAGAGCGGGTTAATAAAATTTACGCTTATTCGTCCGGTGAAACATCAATCAGATAACAGACTGAAATAAACCGGTCGGGGAATAAGCGGCTTGTTGGGAGAATATTCCTACGAAACGAAGGAATATGTTTTACGGGGAGCGATGTTTACTTAGCCTTTCAGTCTGTTCAGCTCCTCGCTGCCTCCCCTGGTTTTATTCCGGTAGGTTGTGGTAGAGGATCCGAACTTCCAGTTCAGGCCCAGATGAATGGAACGGGATGAGTCATAATTGACTGTGGTGAAGTCCTGATTCTGATACTGTGTGCGGGCTTTCATTTTGGCCCATAACAGGTTTGAGCCATTCAACCGCAGGGTACCGCGCTCACCTGCAAACTTCCATTGAATACCTGCATCCACAAAGCATAAAGGGTCAATGATATTAATCCCATTCGATTGTTTGCTGAGGTATACGACACTTACTTCCGCGCTCCAGCGTTTGCTCAGCTGAATAGTATTCTGCGTATTGAGCTCGCCGGAGAGCATGGCCTGGCTCACCTGGCCATTCAGGAAAGCACCCTCGTAATCATTGTAGTAAACATTAATGGAGTTGGTACTTGTCCACCATTTGGTGATGGGTACAGACAGGGAGGTATTGAAACTGTAATTGATCAGGGTGTTCAGGTTGGCGAGTGAGATATAAGTGGTATGGGTATTGTTGTCCTGCCTCGACACCCAGGTAATCACATCGCTTGTGCGGCTATAGCCCAGCGTGGTGTTGAGCATGCCCTTGTATACATGAGTGAGTTCAATGCCATTTGTGTATTGTGGTCTTAAACCCGGATTGCCTGAATGATATTCATAAGGACCCCTGGTATACAAAAAAGGATTGACGGCATCGTAGTCGGGTCGGTCGATTCGTTTGCTGGCGGAAAGGTTGAACGTGTTTTTGTCATTCGCTTTCCAGTTCAGAAACAGGCTCGGAAATAAATCCATATACGTATGCGAGAAGCTGGTGTCGCGTGTAATCAGGTCCCCTTTCACCAGGCTTTGCTCGCCGCGCAGACCGGCCTGCACGCTGAGTTTGCTGTTGATTTCCTGGGAATAGTTCAGATAGGCTGCATTGATGTTCTCGGTATAGATAAAATGATTGGTCATGCTGGCATCGGGATAACTTGTTCCGCCAATCACGTTCCAATATCCCCCGTTATTGTCGGATTTTACTTCGGCTGCCTTAAGCCCTGCATCAAGCTTGATTGTTTTACCGAAGGTGTGGGTATAGTCGGCCTTGACGGAGGCGATGTTGATGTTATCCGTTTGCCTGGAAATGATGTGCTGGACAGGCGACAGAAATTGATTATTGGCATCGAAATTATAATAATAGAGGCTGTGTTCGTTCGGATGATAGAAGCGCAGGTAATCGGCATTGACACTGAACTCCCGGCCTGTGCTGTCGATCTTAAATGTATAGTACAGATTGGCATCGTCGACATCGACGGGCTCGTATACATTGAAATAGCTGTCAACCCCCGATGTCATATGACCCACAGAATCGGCAATCACAATGTGGTTGAGGCTGTTGCTGGCTACGTTATGGAAATTACGGGCATTGGCCAGAAAGCCGATCGTCTGGCGGGGCGAAAGTTCATAATCGAGACCCACTTTTCCATACTGCTGATCCGAGAAACCATTTTGAATCTGGTGGGTTGTGAGGGTGCTTTGAAGGTGGTTGCCGGAATAAAAGCGGCTCGTGACATCGTGGCCCTGAGAGCTTGTTACCGATACATAGTCGTAGCTGCAAAAAAGATTCCATTTCGCCGTGCGGTAATTAAGCTGAAAACCGGCATCCTCCGTATGGGCCAGGATCGGAAATATCTTTTCATTGGAATACATTCCGCCGCCATGCACCGATCCATTGAGCCCCAGCGCCTGGTTTTTCTTTAAAACGATATTGATCACTCCCGCACTTCCGGCAGCATCATACTTCGCCGGAGGGTTCACCATGATTTCAATCCTTTCAATCTGCTCGGCCTTCATGCTTTTGAGCAGTGCAGCCAGATCCGTTGAAGTGAGGTTGCTCGGCCTTCCGTTGACGAGGATAAGCACACCAGTCTTGTTCTTCAGGCTGATGGTTCCGCCCTGATCCACCGCCACACCCGGCAAGCGCTTGAATATTTCAAGGGCATCCGTCCCGGAGGAAACGATGCTCTTGTCGATGTTGACCACCATCCGGTCGACATGCCTTTCGATGAATTGCTTTTCCGCCACAATCTCCACATCGCCCAATGTTTTGGAATCGGGCTTCAGGAGGATATTGCCGGCATCATAGGTTTTTGCTGATAGTGTAAATGCATCGGTTACTGTCTTCCGGTAACCCAGGAAGGAAATGCGAAGCCGGTAGTTTCCGGCAGCGATGTCGTCAAAAGCAAAGCGCCCGCCTTCATCGGTGATGGTACCTTTCACCAGGCTGGAGTCGGCGGCATTGACGAGCAATACATTCACGTAAGCGATGGGCGCATCCGGAGCACTGAGCACACGGCCTTTCACCTGAGCCGAAAGCGAGAGCTGAATAAACAGCAGGGAAAGAAGAAGTGTGCTTCGCAGGATATTCATGTTTTGGGTTAAACGGAGGAATTGATAGTTTAGTATATCAGAAATCAAATATACTTATTTAAGGATACGGTGCAGCTTTTGTGCGTAATTGGTGTTTTTATGAGGCAACAGTTGTAGTTTATATTTTGGGCATGCCCCCCAGAAGTAAAGTGCTGTTATGATCAAATAATATTGGGAACCAGACTAGCACTTACTTCTGGGGGTCGGGCTGTCGGCACTCGCTCTTTGCAGTTTAGATTTCTTTAGTGTTTTCGATTAAACTTGAATCTATGACTCCTCGTCCAAGGTCGTTACTGCAAAGGAGCT
>DASYGQ010000313.1:0-3230 GCA_035999585.1 Bacteroidia bacterium
CCAGCTTGGCCAGCGCATAGCCCATGAGGTAACCGAGAAAAATACATCCGAAATTATAGGTGGCGAACTGAATGACGAAGCGGTACACATCGGCATTGGGTATGGCCAGATTTGCATTGCCGGTGATCAGCTGATAGATGATGTCAAAACGGATCTCACCCAGCCAATGGGATAAGACGTAATGAATAAAAGTGATAGCAATCGCGTGAAGGAAAATGGGAACAAACAGAAAAGCCCAGAAAGAATCCGTAATGGAAATGGTTCCGACCAGCTCTTTCAGCTGAGCGCTGCGGTTAATGGCCAGCCGGAAGGAGATTGCCGGGAAGATCAGCAAGGCGAGGATCAGTGCGCCTAATGCTACGTTCACGGTTAATCAGGGTGTTAGGGGGGTCGGGGAAGAAGAAACAATATGAACTTTGGCCTTGGTAATGATACCCGGATGGTCTTTGGAAGCAAAATCAAAATCAACACTCTCGCCTGCCATGATCTTATCGCCATGTTCAATAATGGCCTGTACCAAAGAACCAGCAGCCTTGCTGTTCGACAGGATCGCATACCCTTTTTCGCTTATTCTGGCTTTCATCTTACGAATATACGGTTATTTATGAGGAATTGCAAATATGAAATAAGGGAGCGCGAATATTGATACTAATAATTGGGGCATGTCCCCGCGAAGAGGCGGGGCCGGGCTTTCCCCCTTTCATAAATTAGAAAATCTGGTAGGGGGCCTAGCGGCACTCGCTCTTTGCAGTTCAAAATTCTCTGAAGTTTTCGATATTGGTTGAATGATTGATTTCCTCGTCTAGATTAGAAGCTGCAAAGGAGCTCAGACAAAAATGCCTCTATCCCTCATGCATAAAAACAGTTAAAATAATTTTCTCAAGAAAGGGAGTATTGCCAAGGTAAATAAAACAAGATTTACTATCCAATACTTTTTAAACCACTTAATAAAAAAGAAGGGGGTAACAACGCTTAAAATAATAATGCTGCCCAGATAAAAGGCAATTGCTTTAACTACAAATTCCATATCTGCCTCGCCTGACCATGTAATCAGGCGAAAGCAGAGGAAAAAAAACAATATATAAAGCAAAGTCCAATATAGTATGACTTTAAATGGGTTTAGGTCTTTCATTAAAAAACTTTCGTTTGCAGTTGACGCGATTCAATTGAGAGGATAAAATTCAATAATAACCTAATTTTCAGAAGCACTTCCTGTTTTTTTTGCATGAGGGATAGAGGCATTTTTGTCTGAGCTCCTTTGCACCTACCAATCTAAATGAAGAGCACATCTTTTCCCTGTAAATCGAAAGCTCCAAAGAATCACTAACTGCAAAGAGCGAGTGCCGAAAGCCCGGCCCCGGCCCTTCGCGGGGACATGCCCAAATAATTAAAACCCATCACTCTAATTAGCTAAACACTTCGAAATTCAATATTCGGCGTTCGATATTCGATATTCTTTTTCACCCTCTAAGGCTTGCTTCCATGCTCCACCCAGCACTGAATAATATCCCGCTCCTCCTGGGTGATATGCGTCTTATTCCCCTGAGGCATGGTCTTGGTGATGACCGCACGGTTCATGATGCGATCCGCATATTTGAGGATGTTCTCTGGCTTGTCGAACATGATTCCGTTGGGAGCTGTCTTGAGAATGTCGTCGGTTGGATTGGAGGAATGGCATTGCACACAACGCTTTGTGATAACGGCATTCACTTCCGCAAAGCTGGCCGCGGAATCATCTTTGCAAACCGATTTGGTATGCGGAGCGGTAACGAGTGCCAAGGCTATCATACCAACAACGGCTACAGGCAGGATCCATACGGCTTTTTCGCCTTTCTCCATCAGGTTCAGATAATGCTTCACGACCACACTCGTTACTGAAAGCCCGATCAACACCAGCCAGTTGAAAGCGCCTCCATAGGTGCTGGGGAAGTGGTTGCTGATCATGATGAAGATCACAGGCAAAGTGAAATAGTTGTTGTGCAGGGAACGCAGCAGGGCTTTTTTGCCTAGTGAAGGATCCACCGCCCTGCCCTCCTTGGCCGCTTTCACCATGGCTTTCTGGGAAGGGATGATGACACGGAAGACGTTACCCACCATGAGTGTGCCCAGCATGGCGCCCACATGAATATAGGCGGCACGGCTGCTGAAGACATGCGAGAGCATCCAGGCCACTGCTGATGTGAAGACAAGCAGGATGAGTGCAAAAAGGATTTTGTGAGCCGAGAGTACCGACTTGCAAAGCGTATCATATACCAGCCACCCACCGATCAATGTGCCAATGCCGATGCCTACAGCCGCGGTGGAAGAGATATCCATGACAGCCGGATCGATGAGATAGACTTTCGCATCGAGGTAATAGACGATGATGAGCAGCGTGAAGCCCGAGAGCCATGTGAAATAAGCTTCGTATTTGAACCAGTGAAGGTCTTTCGGTATTTCGGGGGGAGCGGTCTTGTATTTTTCCAGGTAATAAAAACCACCGCCATGCACCGCCCAGAGATTACCGGCAATGCCTTCTCTCAGACCTTTCGTCCGGTTGAGGCTGTTCTCGAGGAAATTAAAATAAAAGGATGCTCCGATCCAGGCGATGCCGAAGACCACGTGTGTCCAGCGGACAACCAGGTTGAGCCATTCCACCACATGCGACTCGAGGCTGGTGCCGCGAACGAATGCATACATGGTATAGAACGAAAGGAAGATCAGCGAGCAATAAAAAATGACCGTTTTAGCCTGAACGACTTCTTCCAGAACACTTTTCAGTCGGCCCTGCCAGGCAGGAAGATCGCCTTCTTTCGATTCCAGATCCCTCAATGCCCGGGCAGCATGATTCATGACATAAAGCAGAAGTGCGATGAAGGCTGCCAGTCCGGCTACAAAGGCAAAATCGAAGGCATTGAAATGGGTCTGAAAGCCACCGGCAGCATAGGATGGTGCTGACATCAATACTAAAACCACGGGCAGAAGGCGTTTGACAGCTTTCATCATTTTATACGATTGTGTTCAGGGTATTTTAGGCCTTAAATATACAAGTTTGGAAGCTCTTTGAAATTTATCTTAATATATTTGCTGAAACACCACCCGATGAGAGAGAGCAGCCCGAACGATTTTGCATTGCACAGCACCCGGGTACTCACAGAAAACGGCCTGAAAGACCTCAGTCTCCGCATCCAGAATGGAAAAATCACGGAGATACACGAAGGTTTAATCCCGGCTGCCGGTTTTCCCGTGCA
>DASYGQ010000335.1:0-12869 GCA_035999585.1 Bacteroidia bacterium
CAGTTACGGTGAGATCAAGAAAAACAACGACCGGGAAGACTGGCAGGCATCTCTGAAACTGTTTAAAGCAGCCTGTCTGAATATGAAGGATGCCGGTGTTGAGGGAGTTATTCTTTGCGCCAACACCATGCACGTGATTGCCAGAGAGCTGGAAGAACAAACGGGCATGCCTCTGATACACATTGCCACTGCAACGGCCGCTGAGATAGAGAAACAGAAGCTCCGCAAGGTGGCCCTGATTGGTACGCGCTTTACGATGCAAAAAGATTTTTTCAAGGAGCGCCTGAGAGATCGTGGGATTGAAACCATTATTCCAAATCCGGAAGAGCAGGATTACCTGCATCATACAATCTTCGAGGAATTCGGAAGGGATATTTTCAGGCCTGAAACAAAAAAGAAGTATCTGGAACTGATGGGCGAGCTGGCTTCACGCGGTGCAGAAGGGATTATTCTGGGTTGTACGGAGATACCGATGCTATTGGGTCAGAAGGATTTTGCCTTGCCACTTTTTGATACAACCCGTATCCACGCACGGGCAGCCGTTGATTTTGCGCTGAGCTGATTTTCTTTATTTTTTCTTTTTTCCGGCTGTTTTTGCAGAGGGATAATCCTTAACCGGTTTTTTCTCTGTCGTGAGCTCATACAGCTTTTTCAGGATATCAAACTTTTCCCGAAGTTCAGCCAGTTCCTTGCGCAGCTGAATGACCTCTTCGGCAGCAGGATCTGCTTTTTGCCTGTTCCGGGCGAAGTATTTGGGCAGATCTTCTTCTGCAATGGGTAGTTTGGGATCGAAATAATAGCAGAAAAAATCGAGTTCGAGAGCCTTTGAGATCTTCTGAAGTAGCTCTGTATCAATAGATTCCCTCTTATAAATGCCGTAAACATTTTGTTTGGAGGTGCTGATATGCTGAGCAAGCTCCGTCGGCCCCATCCGGAGTTCTTTTGCCCTTGCCTTAATTTTTTCGCCTATATGAATACGCATTGTACAAACTTCGTAGCCATATGGTCAGGGATGAGTGATAAAATTATGTAAAATATATATTAATGGTATGTTTTAAGTTTAATATTGTAAACATTTGTTGTAATCTGATTGAATCCCATGAACTCAATAGCATTTGTTTTCCGATAATCCCAGACGATGCTTTTTCATGGACGCAGAGAGGATGAATGGAGGTAACCATTCATGCTATCTGATTTTTCAGAACAAACGGGATCGGCGGTTTGAATGGAAGGGATTTGGATTTCCCCTTTTTTTTCACTACACTTGTTATACCAATGACGCCCTGCACAGGCGTTTCTTTTACGCACACACGCACGAATACCCCTAGATTACAAGCAAGCAGGATTACCTATTAATTTTGTTTATTCGCACGCACACACATAATTCAAAGCAAACAAACCATGAAAAAAAATCTACTAGCCATCATGCTTCTGTCAGGTTATGTCATGACAGCACAAACGCAGGATGCACGACTCAATGCCGTTCTCGACCTCCAAAAACATGTGGCCGGCGACGCTACACTTTCTGAAATGCGGTATGTACAGTGTTCAGGCACAATCGATGTACCAAGCGCCGATCTGAACTGGCGCCCTTTGCTTTCACACAAATTCGAAGAACACGAACCCGCCATGCAGGTGGATGCCGAGAAACTGGCAGCTGCAAAAGCACGCGTTAGAGCTGATTATCAGGCCCGAATGAAGGCGGAAGCCCTTGAAAACAATAACCGTGTGATGGCTAATACCTATGTTCCTATTGTCGGTACCAGTTACTCAAGTAACAAAAACGACCAGAGCACGCCTCAGGATAATAACATTGCCATTTCCAATCACGGGATTATCGTGAGTGTATCCAATTCGACCCTTGAAGTGGATGACAGTACCGGCAAAAACCTGTATTACCAACAGATTGCCACGCTGCTTGGAAGCAGCAGCCTCAATGTCTGCGATCCTGTTGTCTTGTATGACAAAGGAGCGGATCGCTTCATTTTTTATTCACAGGAATGTTCCGGAGCTTCTTCCGGTTCTATGCTTGAAATCTGTTTCTCTAAAACAAACAATCCTGCCACAGGCGGATGGAACTATTACAAGCTGAGCGGGAATCCGCTGAACGATGGCAGCTGGTGTGATTACCCCAAAATCGGGATTACCGACAATGAACTTTTCATTTCGAGTAACCTGTTCTCGAATTCGGGTAACTATAACCAGTCGGTCTTGTGGCAAATTGGTAAATCGGTAGGTTATGCCGGAAGCGGTGGTACACTATCCTATAAGGTATGGTCAAACATTGCCGGTTCACCTTTTACACTTCTTCCCCTTTCTGACGGACAAGGTAATTCTTATGGCCCGGCCGAGTGGGTGGTTTGTACCAGCAGCTTTGGTGCTTCTACTTTTGATGTATACAAAATTTCAGGTCTGATCGGGAGCAACCCTACTATGACCCATTCAACCGTGAATACCACGGCTTATGCTCCGGTGGGGAATGATTTGCCACAGAAGGGTTCAACCGTCAAGCTTAGCTCCGGTAACGACTGCCGGACCATGAGCGGATTTTATCTGAACGGAACAGCGCATGTGGTGTTTCAGTGTGATTTCGGTGGTGGTACGAACGCTATTAATTACAGCCGTATCAATCTGAGTGCAATGACCTGTACTTCCAAGCTTTTCGGAAGCAGCTCGACCAATTACAGCTTTCCGGCAGTGGCTTCGTTTGCGACCGGTATCAATGATCCTTCCGTCATGATTGTGGGAGGGCATACAGATGGAACTATGTATCCCGAAATCGTGGTGGTGAACTGCGACCCGGGGATGAATTTCTCGGTTGCAACTTCAGTGAAGGCCAGCACGAGTTATGTAAACTTCATCAGCAGCGGTGGTTCTGAAAGATGGGGTGATTATTCGGGCATGTGCCGCAAGCACAATTCCCTTACTCCCAGCGTATGGTGTCAGGGAAGCGTAGGGAATTCCAGCCATGCCTGGGATTCCTGGAATGCCGAAATACACATGCCGCTTGCCACAGGTATTGCGGATCAGCCTAAAACGATGACTTCGTTCCGCGCCTACCCAAACCCTGTTCTCGACATTTTCCGGGTGGAGTTCAGTGTAGAAAAGAATGTGAACGTAGCCATTGCCCTCTTTGATCTTCAGGGAAGAGTAGTGAAAGAACTTTATTCCGGACCTTGCATGGAAGGAGAGAATACATTCTCTTTCAACAAGACAAATCTGAGCCCGGGAACTTATTTCCTGAATGTGAAGACGGCAGACAATCAGATCAGGAATGAAAAGATTGTCATTGCGGATTAACGGTGTACTGATTCTTATTTTGCTTTTCTCCTGTCGTTCACCGCATCCTGCGGAAACGAGTGTGGGGTCGGGTATTCAGCATTCTGC
The DNA here is from genome assembly GCA_035999585.1 of Bacteroidia bacterium. GTDB lineage: Bacteria > Bacteroidota > Bacteroidia > Palsa-965 > Palsa-965 > Palsa-965. Next base: position 3,388 of record DASYGQ010000335.1, read on the forward strand.
TCCAGGGGTATCCGTGGGTGGCGATAAAGGCCTGAATAAAGATTCCCTCAAACCATCCGGGAACCCCCGGGTGCATGTGCCCGGGTCTCAGAACCAGGCCAGGGAGGACTCGATCAGAAAGTCGAAGGAGAAGAAGTAAGAACATCCGAATTAAAACAAAAAGGCGAAGGATTCTATCCTTCGTCTTTTTGTTTTTAAAGACGGTTGCTGTCTTCGTGATCCCTTTGATTTGAAAACAGCATTTACCTGAAAATCAAATAATTGTCTCGTTTAATAAAGGTAATTCGCAGCTGGGAAACATTAATTTCCGGTTCAATATGGTTTTGGACTGGGAATCAATGATCCTAATTTTAGGCTTGTAAACAAATTTGAAACATACTGTTATTAAGCAATGTTTGTGGAAAATCTCCGGATTCATCCCTTAAAAATAACAAGGGGAATGTATTTTCCAAAGAGGCATCCTGATTTTATTTTTCTTTCCATTTGAATTCTGTTTCAATCGTTCATAATTTACAATTCACGCACACACACACAAACAAACCAAATCCCACACGCCATGAAACATAAAATACTCGGCCTGGTGCTTATCTCCTGCACATGGTTAGCCTCATCGGCTCAGCAAAGCGAGCGTTACCCTTACCAGAATCTGAAACAACAAAAAGCGGGCGATGCCTACCTGTCTTCCGAAATTCTTATTCCCTGCAACGGAACGGTGAATGTCCCTTCTGCCGACCTGAACTGGAAACCCGGGCTGACTCATAAACTCCAGGAATCAGAACCGAATGAACCCGATCACGAGAAACTGGAAAAAATACGGGCTGAACTGCTTCGCAGGAAGTTGGAACATCCGGTTCGCGCCATCGAACGTATACCTGCCAGCACACTGGCAGTCACACCTGTTGTTGGGGTTCATTTTGGTGCCAACAAAAACAATGGATGGTCACCGCTTGATAACAACGTGGCTATCTCGAACAAAGGCATTGTGGTCAGTGTCGCCAATGATACGTTTGAGGTAACCGACAGTCTGGGTAACAGTTTATATTACAACACCCTCAATACCTTTATCAACGACAATACGATTCCCAACGCATGCGATCCTGTGATCCTGTATGACAAAGGAGCAGATCGTTTTATCTTCTATTGCCAGGAAGTAACCGCAACGTCAGGATCCCCGAATCACATGATGTTTTTCTTTTCGAAAACCAATAACCCGGCAACTGGAGGATGGAATTACTTCAAGCTTTCCGGAAATCCATTGAACGATGGCAGTGACGCGGATTATCCAAAAATCGCGATATCCAATAATGATGTGTTCCTGAGCAGCAACTTGTTTAAAAACGGCAGCTTCAGCCAGGCAATATTGTGGCAGATTCAAAAGGCGGAAGCTTATTCAGGAGGAACATTGAAAAGCAAACTCTGGTCAGGAATTACCGGATCGCCGTTCACCCTTCTGCCTGTTTCAGAAGGGCAGGGCAACAGCTATGGTCCCGGCTGCTGGATGGTAGCCAACAGTTCTTCCGGATCCTCTAAAGTCGACCTTTACCAGATTACCGACGATGTATCAGGCTCGCCTGCGATGAATCATTATTCAGTCAGCACCACGGCTTATAGCGCTGCCGGTGATTCTCCGCAGATGTCTACATCCGCAACTCTTAAAATCACAGATTGCCGTGCACTCAGTGGTTTCTTTCTGAACGGACTGATTCACTATGTATTCAGCTCTGCTGACGCACAAGGAAATACAGCCATTAATTACAACCGCCTGGATGTAAGCACCAAAACCAATACCTCTAAGCTTTTATCTGTCAACGGAACGGACTATGGTTATCCGGCAGTGGCTTCTTACACTGCAAACGGTGTGGTGGGCGATAACTCCGTGATGATCGGGTTTGCCGAGTCCAACAGCAATATTTTACCACGAATGTGTGCTGTGAGTTGTGACAATGCAATGACATTCGGAACGGTGACCGTGGTAAAACCAAGTGACAGTTATGTAGGATCCTCCGGAGCACAGCGCTGGGGCGATTACAGCGGCATGTGCCGTAAACATAACAGCCCACAGGCCTGCGTATGGATGTCAGGTTCTTATGGCAATACCTCCAACAGATGGGATGCCTATGTAGCCCAGATTTATGATGCCGGTTTTGCAACGGGTATTACCGAGCAACATACCTTTACCGGAGTAAAAACATACCCCAATCCGGTATCCGATTTCTTCATGGTTGATTTCAGCGTGAGCAAAGACACCGATGCCAACATCGCCATCTATGACATGCAGGGCCGGGTTGTGAAAGAACTGTACAAAGGATTCTGTCATGAAGGGGAAAATAATTTCTCTTTCAATAAATCGAATTTGAGTCCGGGCACTTATTTCCTGATTATCCGGACCGAATCTAACAACACAGTGGTGCATGAGAAATTGGTTATTGCTGATTGAATGTAGTTTTGTTCTGACTCTAAACGCTTGCCATCCAAGGGGTGCAAACCGCGAAGACGCGACCCGGAATGATTCAACGATGGCGAAGAAAGATCAGGTGGAGGTCCCGGTACAACAACAAATAGCTGTTCAGGATACCCCTCGTAAACAGGGGGATGCCAATGTTCAGGACGGTCCTCCTGTGCAATCGAAGGATGCCGGGATGGATAAGGGCGTTCGCAAGGAGGATGTAAAGCCTCCCGATCATCAGACCGACATCATAAACCGGTCCCCCGATCAGCACAAGCTGGATTCCATACAGGATGTCAGGCACAAGCAAAAACTGAAGAATCAAACACCCAAACAATAAAAAAAGCGCCTCCTGAACAGAGGCGCTTTTTTATTATAAAAAATGAAGGGCTTAATTAGTGACGAGGCTCAGCAATGAATTGAAAAGCATAAGACCGTCGGAATTGCTCAGTTCTTTGTCAGACGCTCTTTCAGGATGGGGCATCATTCCGAAAACATTTTTCTTTGCATTGCATACTCCCGCAATGTTTTCAAGCGAGCCATTGGGATTGGATTCAGGAGTTATGAGGCCGTTTTCATCGCAATACCGGAAAAGAATTTGTCCGCCTGCGTTCATCTTTTTAAGGGTTGCGGCATCGGCGTAGTAATTGCCTTCTCCGTGTGCAATAGGTATTTTAAGCGCCTTGTTACGGGGAATGGCGGAGGTCAGAAGAGTATCGTTGTTTTCAGCTTTGATGAAAACATTTTTACAGGAAAACTTAAGTTCGGTATTCCGGAGAAGCGCACCGGGAACAAGCCCCGCTTCACACAAAATCTGAAATCCATTACACACACCAAATACGAAGCCTCCCTTATCGGCAAACTCCATCACCTCATTCATGATCGGTGAAAAACGGGCAATGGCACCGGAACGGAGATAATCTCCGTAGGAAAAGCCACCGGGAAGAATAACAAAATCAACATTCTGCAGGCTGTGATCCTTGTGCCAGAGCTCCACAACTTCCTGCTGAAGAAGGTTGCGAAGCACATAAATCATATCCTGATCACAATTGGAGCCTGGAAAAACAACTACGCCGAATTTCATTTGTTCTAAGGAATTTATTGAGAATCAAAGGTAAGGAAAAGGCATCAGGCAATGACCGCTTAGCCCATAAATTTGAGGCGGTTCTATTTATTTTGACATAAAAACACTCAGGTGAATAATCAGTATGGCCAGTAAAAGAAAAGTGAAAAAGAGTTCGGCAATCCAGCTCTTCCTGAGTTGCAGGAATAAGTTGGCAGTGAAAACAGCCAATGGCACAGCTGCCAGATCAAGCGTTGCAAGATTGATCACCGGACTCAGGGTCAGAGACAGAATACTGATCAGAAAACACCAGAACAGAACGGAAAATGTTTTTTGAGATTTGAGCGGTGGGTTTATAGGGCTGTTCAATAAACGGAAAAGCGAGAAGAATAGAACTGTCCCGAAAACGAAATAAAGCCAGACGAATGCTGGTCCTTTTTGGAAGATAAATTGCTTGATGATCAGGTGGTTGTGCAACGTTGTATTCCAGAGGATACCCAGACGGTCATACCAGAAGAAATAAACCAGGAGATAAGCCCAGGGCAGGAGCAGGCCCAAAAATGATACGAGGTACTCCTGCCAGATAAAAGGCCGGTATAATAACAGCGCGGCCCAGATGAAAAACAGAAGCAGCAGGGAAGGTAAAAAGAGGAGTGAAGCCAGGCCAATGAGCATTCCGGCATTGAATACCTCACTGAGGGCGGAATCCTTGCGGTAGGTGTCAAACAGTTCGTGGCAGGCTGCGATTATGAGCAGATTGGCAAAAGAAGCAGGATGGATAGTCAGCAATTCCCCGCAAAACCCGCTGTAAATCAGATAAAAGAGCGCCGGGAGATATGTTTTTTTGGGAAGAAGGTTATGCTGATTGACAATGTAATTGAGCAAAAATGCCGATAGTGTGCTGAGCAGCAGCGATATAAAGGCTGAAAGCAGAAAATAATGATTCAGACCTGAAGCCATGGCTTCATAAAGCGGCATTCCCCCACCGGTTGCGACCAGGGGCAGATACCTGTAAAGCGGACTGAAAGCCCAGAGAAAAAGCCCGAAAAGGGGGATTTTGACAATGGCTACCGGCGTATATGTCTTAAAGCTGCCAATCAGCATAGGCGAAAAAAGTAAGAATCATTTTAAGTTTCTGAATTTATTTTTACTTTTGCTCATCTTAAAACCACCAGCTATGTTTACTAAATCCATGTACTTTTTAGGCCACCTCTTCGAAAAAATGTTCAGTATGTGGGAGTGGATGAGAGATCATATAAGCCCGAACAAGGTATTCATATTTATCCTGTTTGTGGGTGTTGCTGCCTGGATTTATGTTCAGGGCCAATACAACAAAGAAGCTGAAAAGAACGGCACTTTGAAATAAACGCTTCTGTTTGTTTTGTTGCCCCGCTATCTTCCGGTTAGCGGGTTTGAAGATCTTTTCCAATATCCTTCCGGTAATATTTCCCCTCGTAATTTATTTTTTCCGCTTCCTGCATGGATTGTTTTGCGCCTTCCTCTATGGAAGAAGCCAGTGATGTGATGGCAATGACCCGTCCTCCGTTTGTAAATACTTTTCCTTGTTCCTCCTTTGTTCCGGCATGAAACACCAGACTGCCTGAATTTTGTTCCAGGCCGTTGATTCTTTTCCCTTTTTCATACGATTCAGGATATCCGCCGGCCACGAGCATAACGGTTACAGCTGTACGGGGGTCGGTTGTGTATTCACGCACGGAAAGTGTTTGCGTGGCCACACCCTCCAGTAAATCGACCAGATCAGACTGGATTCTTGGGATGACGGCTTCGGTCTCCGGATCACCCATCCGGCAGTTGTACTCGATGACAGAAGGTTCGCCTCCGCAATTCATAAGCCCAATGAATATGAAACCCTGATAAGGGATTCCGTCTTTTTTCAGCCCCGAGATCGTTGGAATGACAATCCGCTTTTCCACTTTCTTCAGAAAGGCTTCATCGGCAAAAGGAACCGGCGATACGGCTCCCATCCCTCCGGTATTCAATCCTGTATCGCCTTCCCCAATGCGTTTATAATCCTTGGCCGATGGCAGCAGTTTATAGGATAGCCCATCGGTCAGTACAAACACGGAAAGCTCAATGCCTCTTAAAAACTCTTCAATGACCACCTTGCTGCTTGCCTGCCCGAATTTGGCATCAGCGAGCATGGCACGTAATTCCTTTTTTGCTTCGGCCAGCGTCTCCGGAATAACAACTCCCTTGCCTCCTGCCAGGCCGTCGGCCTTAAGGACATAAGGAGGCTTCAGCTTTTCCAAAAACAGAAAGCCTTCGTTCAGGGTTTCTGCGGTAAAGGTTTCATAAGCAGCAGTAGGGATGCCATGCCGTATCATGAACCGTTTTGAAAAATCCTTGCTGCCCTCGAGCTGAGCACCTGTTTTGCAAGGCCCGATCACCGGAATGTGGTTCAGTTTTTCGCTCGACAGGAAATAGTCGTGAATACCTTTTACAAGCGGATCTTCCGGTCCGACCAGAATCATGCGGATGTCGTTGTCCAGAGCAAAACGTCCAATGCCATCGAAATCAAGAGGGGAGAGGTTCACGTTGATGCCACAGGAAGACGTTCCTGCATTACCCGGTGCAATATAGAGTTTACCGATGCGTGGGCTTTGTGCCAGCTTCCAGGCAAATGCATGTTCGCGGCCTCCGGAACCGATTATGAGAATGTTCATCCTTTATTCGGGTTTAGGAGGACTGAATACTGAAAGGAAAAACAACTATGCATAGAGAAAATATTCTTGGCTTTCGCGGAACCCCGTGCATAAACACGAAGATTCCGGTTATCCGGGACAAAGTAAATCATAATAAAGCTTGACACGATTCCGGAAAAACAGGAATTATAAAGAGTTAATGAACACCTTCCGGAAAAAAATGCAAAAGACAAATTCAGTGACCTCCGCCATTTTGTTTTTTCATCGCGTCAATGAATTTTTGCCGCTCTTCGGGGCTCATGTCTTTTATTTTATTGGGATCAAAGCCCTGACCGGGGTTACCGTAAGCAGGCGGAACGGTCTTGGTATAATCTGCCGGAACAGTGAATAGCGAAGCAGGTATGTCTTTCTTTTCAAATTTTGCCAGCTCCACACTTGTTTCGCCCATCCGTCCGTCTTTCGAAAAGGTTTTGACCAGAAAGCCGTCGGCTCCGGCTTTTTTAAGAGCTGCTTCGGTATTGCCCTTGCCCATATACCGGCTTCCCTTGTGTGCCGCCTGATACTTTTCATATTCCGGAATATCACGCGTCGTCCAGAATTCAGAAACCCTTCCATGGTCTTTCACCTGAGAGTGAGTGCAGGCATACCGGCCCATTTTCTCCTGGCCGATGATTTTGACTGTTATACTATCTGTATTGCCATCCTGCGGCCTGTCTTTGATTTCCCTTTCGGAATAAGTCTTTGCTTTGTCATCCAGGGTAATCATCACGTCAGGCTTCTCTTTCAGGTGAAGTGAGGTATGACTGAAGCCGCCGTTTGGCATCTGGGGAATGTTCATGGTTGTTTCAGAACGGAAACCGGCATCGGAGAAATACCCTTTCACATTGCCTGTCGCCCCTGTGCTGGAACTGATGTCATATTCAAACACAACGCCGTTTTGAGCATGGACAGTGGTAATGGAGAAGAAGGCCAGAGCCAATGGGTAAAAGATGTTCTTTTTCATTGTTTTTGATTTGATTTGGACAAAATCAAAGGTATTAAATCCAAGAAACAAGACAATAACCCATTTGCCTGAAGACTTGCCTTTCAAGCTATCTATCCGCCGTTTATCCCATTTTGACAGGTATTGATGAATGGGTAGGGGGCGGATTCCGGAGAATCCTTACATTTGGCCCGATTTTAGGAATTGAAATATGAAGCTCCCCCAGACTTTCAGGTTTGTTCTACTGTTGCTCGCGCCGCTGTTCACACAGGCTCAAACCAAAACCAATCCCTGGTCGCTGCAGCAATGCATCGAATATGCACTGAAAAATAATATTCAGGTGCGTCAAACGGCATTGAGTCGTCAGATCAATGAAGTGACTTTGAGCCAGTATAAGGCGAATCTTCTCCCGACATTGAATGCCAACGCATCTCACAGTTATAATTTCGGTCGTACGATTGACCAGTACACAAATACATTTGCCGATAAGCTGGTGCTTTCCGAAAACTTCTCTCTCAATACCAGTATTGTTTTATTTAACGGCCTGCAGAAGGTAAACACGGTCCACCAGGGAGAATACGATCTGCTGTCAAGCAGGGAGGATCTGGAGAAAACCAAAAACGATATTTCCCTGAACATAGCAGGTGCTTACCTTCAGATTTTATTCAACGATGAACTTCTGACTGTTGCCAGGAATCAGGTAGGTATTTCACAGACTCAGGTGGAGAGAACAAAAAAGCTGGTAGATGCCGGCGCCCTGGCCAAAGGCAATCTGCTCCAGCTGCAGGCCCAGCTGGCTACCGACGAACTCACTGCCACCACCGCACAGAACCAGCTCGACATTTCATACCTTAGTCTGGCTCAGCTGCTGGATCTCGACAGCGTGGGATCCTTCACCATTGTCAGACCCGAACTGAGCATGCCTTCCGAAGCTTTGCTTACTCAAAGCTCCAATGAAATTTTCAATCAGGCTCTTGCTATCCAGCCGGCGGTGAAAAGCGCCCAGTTTAAACTGAAAAGTTATGACATGCAGCTTCGCGTTGCCAAAGGAGGCATCTATCCGCGCCTGCTGCTTAATGCCGGTATAGGTTCCGGGTATTCAGGGGCAAGCCTTGAATCTGTTGGAACACCCACAGGCTTTACAACGGCGCAGACTGGATTGTATACCGCCACCGGGGTTCCTGTTGTACAAGTTATTCCTACCGGAACATCTACCGAAGTGATTCCTTTCAGAAACCAGGTGAACGACAACTTCAACCGGAGCATCGGGCTTTATTTGTCTGTTCCGATCTTTAACGGATGGCAGGTGCATGGCAATATCGAACGGGCAAAATTAAGCCTGCAGAATGCCGACCTGAATGTGCAGGCTCAGGAACTTCAGCTGCGCAAAACAATTCAGCAGCAATACGCCGATGCCAATGCCGCGCTGATTAAATACAACGCTACCAAACGCACCGTAGAAGCTACTCAGGAATCCTTCAAATACACCGATCAGAAATTCAGTGTGGGCCTTCTGAACTCACTCGATTTCAACGATGCCAAAAATAAGCTGATCAAAGCCCAGTCGGACCTGCTCCAGGCCAAGTATGATTATATTTTCAAAATCAAGGTGCTGGACTTTTATCAGGGTAAGCCGCTTACATTATAATTGACCCATGAATACCAAAAAACTTCTGATTGGAATCGGAGCCCTCACGGTGGTGATGGTTATCCTGCTTTTTGTTTTCAAATCCGGCTCCGGCGGTGCCATTGAAATTTCTGTGGAAAAAGCAAAAAAGAGGGATGTGACCGAAACCGTTTCCGCCAATGGTAAAGTACAGCCTGAAGTGGGTGTTAAGATAAGCTCCGATGTATCGGGTGAAATTGTGGAGCTTGCAATCAAAGAAGGAGCTAAGGTTCAGAAAGGCGATTTGCTCGTGCGAATCAATCCGGTTATTTATCAGTCCACCGTGGACAGAATGGCTGCAGCCCTGAACATGTCGAAAGCCCAGCTCGAAAATTCCAAAGCCCGTCTTGCACAATCCAAAGCCACAGAGGCGAACATTGAATCGACTTACATAAGGAACAGAAAACTGTTTGAGCAAGGCGCTATCGCCCAGTCCGACATGGACGCCTCCAAAGCTGCTTTCGATGGCGCGAAGGCCGATGTGGAAGCTTCGGAGGAAAACGTGCATGCTGCTCTTTTCACCATTCAAAGCAGCGAGGCATCACTCAAAGAGGCGACAGACAATCTGGCCAAGACGAATATTTTCTCACCCGTTTCAGGAACCATTACAAAACTGAATGTTGAAAAAGGAGAACGCGTGGTGGGTACGTCGCAAATGGCCG
>DASYGQ010000057.1:0-15201 GCA_035999585.1 Bacteroidia bacterium
TTGCGCAGGTGGGTATCAACGGTCTCGAACTCGGTGCAGAAGGGCCCTTTAAAAAAGACGGAGCTTCTTATCTAATCAATTATCGTTACTCCACGTTCAAAGTTTTCAATGCCATCGGAATCAATTTCGGGGTATCAGGCATTCCGGAATATCAGGACCTTTCATTCAAATTTAATTTTCCAACAACAAAAGCAGGTATATTCAGTGTATGGGGACTGGCAGGAACCAGTACCATTTCCATTCTCGACAGCAAACAGGATTCCACGAAATGGTCCTATGTCGCACAAGGGCAGGATCTTGTTTACGGATCCAACATGGGAGCGATTGGCTTTACACATCTTTATTTCTTTAGCCCTTCCATTTCAGGCAAATTTATTCTGGCAGCAACGGGAAGCTCTAATCTTATCACAGTCGATACGCTGTCAAAAACGAGGCAGGGCTTCCGCGATTATGACAATCATTCAGCGGACTGGCAATACACCGCCAGCTATACAATCACTGATAAAATAGATGCACATCACCTGATCAAGGCAGGTGTTAGTTACAGCCAGCTTTTTTTTGATTACAAAGCCTGGTATTATTCAAACCAGTACCGCAAACAGGTTTATCAGCTGAACGACGCCGCCAGCACCGGGCTTGCACAAGGTTTTGTGCACTGGCAATACCGTATAACAGAGAAGCTGGCTCTCAATACCGGGTTACATTATCAGATATTTACCCTCAATCAGTCACAGGCACTGGAACCCCGTGCAGGTATACGCTGGCAGATTTTTACCCGTCATGCCCTTTCACTTTCCTATGGAATGCATAGCCAGACACAACCGCTCATCTATTACTATTACAAAACTTATAACCCGGGAACAGGGCTTTACGATGAAACAAACCGGGATCTGGGATTGTCGAAAAGCCAGCATCTCGTGGCCGGTTATGACTTTAACATCGGGCATAATTTCCGGCTGAAACTGGAAACTTATTATCAGTACCTCTACAACATCCCGGTCTCGAATCATTCCAGGAATTCATTTTCAATGATTAATGTGGGTAATGCTCTCGACGGACTTCCATTGGTGGACAGCCTGTACAATCACGGAACAGGCCAGAACTACGGAGTAGAATTCACCATCGAAAAATTCTTCAGCAAACACTATTACTTCCTTTCTACCCTCTCGCTCTACAATTCACATTATCAGGGGAGCGATGGAGTAACCCGACCGACTGCCTATGATGGTGGCTATGTTTATAATATTCTCTGCGGCTATGAGCTGCCCTTGGGCAAAAGCAAAAACAAATTGCTTTCTCTGGATGTTAAATACACAACCGCAGGAGGCAACCGATACACACCCGTTGATGTGGCAGCATCCATTGCGAGCAGGGGAACAGAGTATTACGATTCCCAGGCGTATGGCCTGCAGTTCGCGCCCTATTCGAGACTGGACCTGAAACTTTCTATACGCCTCAACAGTCGTAAAACCTCACAGATGCTTTTTGTAAATGTGGAAAATATCCTGAATCAGAAAAACATATTACAACAAACCTATGACCCAACCTCTCAAAGCGTCCATTCCGAATATCAGCTGGGAGTGTTTCCTTATGGGGGGTATCGGATTGAGTTTTAACAGACCGCAGATTGTCATGATAAATATGGTTTTTATGATTTTAAAAATCATATTTTATCTTAACCAATCATGACAATCCGCGGCCTATTAACTAAGCATCCTTTGAACATAGATGATTCATTGTGGATCAGAAGGGCTTAATGTTCTCAACATTGAACCCTTCCGGGTTGCAGGGCTGAACACCTCTGTAGAATTCACGAAACACAGCAAAATCTTTTTCAATATCACCAGTCGGATAAAAAGGTTCACTGAGGTAAGTCACTTTTCGTCCATAATCCATAGCACCCATCACAATGGGTACGCCAGCCCTCATAGCCACGTAATAAAAACCAGTCCTCCAGCGATCCACAGATTTACGTGTTCCTTCAGGAGGAATAATTGCTATCAACTCGTCTCTTTCAGCGAACATGGTAACAATCGAATCAGTCAGACTATTGCTTTTACTCCTGTCTACCGGCAAACCTCCGGTGGCATTAAAAAGAAAATTGAGGGGGAAATAGTAAAATTCTTTTTTGATCAGGTATCGTGGCTGAACCCCATATAATTTCCAGGCACACAAGCCGTAGACAAAATCCCAGTTACTCGTGTGAGGAGCGCCTATGATGACATATTTTTTAAGAGCCGGGGCTTTCCCCAGCGCTTTCCATCCTGTTAACCGGAAGATGAGCCGGGGAAGAAAATTAGCCATGATGCAAAATACGAATTATTTCATGCACGCGTTCTCTGGCTATCGCTGATAAGACGGATACCGAAAATCAGCTGACGGAATCAAAGAATTCTTTGCTGAAATTGACAAGATATAACTTTTCAGTGGCCCTTGTCAACGCTGTATAAAGCCAGCGCATGAATTCACGGTTAATCATTTCTTCAGTGAGATACCCTTGCTCCACAAACACACTTTCCCATTGACCGCCTTGAGCCTTATGGCACGTTACTGCATACGCAAACTTCACCTGAAGCGCATTGAAGTAAGGATCTTTTTTTACTTTCTGCATCCTGAACCGGCGGTCTTCGATCTCACCGTGCTCACTGTAAACCGATTCAAATAATTTCTTGTTATCTGCCTGCGACATAGAAGGGCTTTCGCTTAGAATCGTATCGAGGAGGATCTTGGCTTCTATCTCTTTCTCATCCGGATAATCTATCAAACGCAATCTCACATCCGCAAAGCGGAAGCCATGCATCTCTTCAATCTTTCCTACTTTTTGGATCTCAGCAATATCGCCGTTGGCGATAAAACCCGCACTGGATTTTTCGGGGAGCCAATGGTAATTGTTTTTCACAACCATCATAAAATCTCCGGCCGAAATTTCACTTTCCTGCCAGCGGATACGCGCTCTGATTTGTTGATTGAATAAATTGGCTCTCTTGTTGGAACGACAAAGTACAATCGTGCCTTCTGCTCCATACTTACTGTAACTGGCGTTCAGTGCATCTTCCAGATCTTCACCGGTCAACCTCACAATATCTTTAAAGCCTTTCAGGTCAAACCGGGGGAAAGTGAACTCCTCCTGATTGATCATATCTCTGATCTTCGTGGCATTGTGCAAGATACCCGACTCTTGTGCCTGCCTCACTACATCCGTCAGTTCAAAACCGTCCGCATTCAGATAATATTCTTTTTTCAAAAAAACAGGATCCAGCGCAGGGCTGATATCGAGCCCGATCGGGGGCAGCTGAGCCACATCGCCGATCAAAATCAGACGGCAATTAACCCCACTGTAAACATATTCAATGAGATCGTGAAGCAGGCTTGTTCCTCCCATAAATTCCGGCTGAGTGAGTCCGGATATCATGGATGCTTCATCCACAATAAATAAGGTATTTGTGTGAAGATTTTCTTTCCGCACAAAACGTCCGGAGCCGGCTCCATCGGAATTGTGCATGTATATTTTTTTGTGAATGGTCAGCGCCTGCATGCCGGAATATGCCGAAAGCACTTTGGCTGCACGACCGGTAGGAGCCATCAGTGAGCATTTGCCACGAAGCGCAGGAAGACTCTTGACCAAAGCTCCTACAATGGTTGTTTTACCCGTACCGGCATAACCACGCATCACGAAACAATTGCGGTCATCTCGGCTGAGCATGAAAGCAGCAAGCTTTTCGAGCAGTGTGCGCTGGCCGGTAGTTGTTTCAAAAGGGAAATTAGAACGTAATATATCTTGAAATTCAAGGTGGGTCATCGAAAACAAAGGTAGGCAAACTAAAGCTTCTCTTCTTGCAGAATATTGAGCTTCATGCTAACCCTTCGATCCAGAGCCTTTCAGATATCATTCAATCAAATAAATACTTCTCCTCATACTCCACGTTATTTTCCTTCAGCAATTTCACAAACTCCTTGCTATAGGTCTTTTCCTTGTGATGCGTTTCCTGATTTTCAATGTACCTGGCCACCGACGGAACCGCTGATTTGGCACAAGAAAAGGCTCCGTATCCAGCCTGCCATCGAAACACTCCTTTACCAAGCTTTCGTTCATTGATCCATTTCGAAGAATTAGCTTTAATTTCTGCGGTGATTTTTGATATCGAAATGTCCGGTCTCATGCTGATCAGAATATGAATGTGATCACTCATACCATTTATTGCATATATTTTCATCCTTTGTCCCTTGACAACTCCTTGAATATATTTGAACAATTCCTCTTTCCATTCGGATTGAATCGACCTTTCACGATGTTTAACTGCAAAAACGATGTGTATATAGATCTGCGAGAATGTGTCTGCCATTTGATTTGGATTTAACTAATTTAAATACTTCACAATTGCTTCATTAAAGACTCCGGTTTCAAACATAATAACATTTATGAAATATTATAAATATATTATTTGAATTGCCAATCCGGCGATGTATAACATGTAATATATCATTGGAATCTTCAAACTCAAGGATCACCTCTATTGCTATATTACCCCCTTCGGGAATGGATATGCCGCCCCTCTGGGGCTTGATTAAAACCATCGCGCTCATGCCCCCTATGGGGGGCTATGGATATGACGCCCCTCTGGGGCTATAATAAACGATTGCAGAGACTCTAAATCTATATGCAATGTGCGCGAGCGCGACCCACCATAGCATAAAAAGAAACCCACAAACTAAAGCCCCTGAGGGGCGACATAACCATAGCATAAAAAGAAAACCCACAAACCAAAGCCCCAGAGGGGCGACATAACCATAGCATAAAAAGAAAACCCACAAACCATAGCCCCAGAGGGGCGACATAACCATAGCCCCGCAGGGGCGATATTTTAGGGTCGTATATGGGATGAATCATCTCTTAAAGAGATTGGATTTAACCCATTGTAGGCTGTAACTCTTCCATTTATTACCTAAAAACCGTACTTTTGCAGCCTAATTTCAATAATTGACATGATACAGGTATCTAATCTTTCCCTTCAGTTTGGAAAGCGCGTTTTGTTTGATGAGGTAAACCTTAAGTTCATCCCCGGCAACTGTTATGGGATGATCGGGGCGAATGGAGCAGGGAAATCCACCTTTTTGAAAATTCTTTCCGGGGAAATAGACCCAACCAAAGGGCAAATAAGCATTCCGGCCGGGCAACGCATGAGTGTACTGAAACAGAACCACTTTGAATTTGATGAATTCCCGGTTCTGCAGACTGTTATCATGGGCAACAAACGGCTGTTCAAGGTTATTGCTGAAAAAGACGCTTTATATGCCAAGCCCGATTTTAATGATGCTGACGGCATTCGTGTATCCGAGCTGGAAGGCGAATTCACTGAAATGAATGGCTGGGATGCGGAAAGCGATGCTGCCAACCTGTTGAGCAGTCTCGGGGTAAAAGAAGAATACCATCAGAAGCTCATGAGTGAGCTCAGTGGTAAAGAAAAGGTACGTGTGCTGCTTGCACAGGCTCTTTTTGGTAACCCTGATATTCTCCTGCTCGATGAACCAACGAATGACCTGGATGTGGAAACCATTTCCTGGCTCGAGAATTTCCTGGCTGATTTTGAAAACACAGTGATCGTCGTTTCACACGACCGTCACTTCCTCGATCAGGTATGTACACATACCGTAGACATTGACTTCAAAAAAATAACCCTTTATACAGGTAACTATTCCTTTTGGTATCAGAGTAGCCAGCTCGCACTTCGTCAGAAGTCAGACCAGAACAGCAAGATTGAGGATAAACGCAAACAGCTGCAGGACTTTATCGAACGGTTCAGTGCCAATGCTTCGAAATCACGCCAGGCCACAAGCCGAAAGAAACTTCTGGAAAAGCTTACTGTCGATGAGATTCAGCCTTCAACCCGCAAATACCCTGGCATTATTTTCCGTCAGGAGCGCGAAGCCGGCGATCAGATTCTGCACATTGAACATCTGGCTGCTTCAGCAGAAGGAGTAAATTTGTTTTCCAATGTAAATATCAACGTGCGTAAAGGCGATAAGATTGCTTTTATCTCCAGAGAGCGGCTTGCTGTTACTGCCTTTTTCGAAATCATCACGGGCAACCGAAAAGCAGATAAAGGCACCTATGACTGGGGTAGCACGATCACCACCGCATACCTGCCGGCCGACAACAGTTCTTTTTTCATGACCGGCGAATACAACCTGGTGGATTGGCTGAGACAGTATTCTGTCAACAAGGACGAAAGCTTTATTCGCGGATTTTTGGGACAAATGCTTTTCTCCGGAGAAGAAACATTAAAGAAAACAAATGTGCTTTCCGGTGGCGAGAAAATGCGCTGCATGATATCACGAATGATGCTCCAGAAAGGCAATATGATTATCCTGGATGAGCCAACAGCTCACCTTGACCTTGAATCGATCACGGCATTCAACAATGAGTTGAAAGATTGCAAGGAAAATATACTTCTGAGCTCTCATGACCATGAGTTTGTTCAAACAGTTGCCAACCGCATTATTGAACTTACCCCAAGAGGCATGATTGACAAGTTCATGACCTACGATGAATACCTGGCGAGTCCTGAAGTGAAAGCACAAAGAGAAGAATTGTACAAAGAGAGCAAGGGTGTTAAGATGAAAGTTTGATTCGCATAGCAATCGGGGTTCAATTAATTTGATTATGGCCTATTCCAGTTTAAGCGATTGCATCGATGATCTTGAAAAACACGGGCACCTCATTCGTGTAAAAGAGGAGGTGGATCCTGATCTGGAAATGGCCGCAATACACCTTCGGGTGCATGAAAAAAAAGGTCCTGCACTGCTCTTCGAAAAAATAAAAGGCTGTGAGTTCAAAGCAGTGTCCAACCTGTTCGGCACCCTTGAACGCAGCAAGTTTATGTTCCGCCATACATTGGACAGTATCCGAAGTCTTGCGGAGCTTCAGGATAATCCTTTGCTTGCTTTCCGGCAACCCATGCTTGCACTCAAAGCCCGGATGGCATTTCCTCAAAAAACGAATTCCAATCCTGTCCTTTGGAAAGAAACCAGTATCGACAAGCTTCCGCTTATTAAATGCTGGCCTGCCGATGGCGGTGCCTTTGTAACGTTGCCTCAGGTTTATACCGAGGACCCGGATCACCCGGGTGTTATGAATTCCAACCTGGGCATGTATCGTATTCAACTGAATGGCAATGATTATTTGCTGAATAAAGAAATCGGGTTGCATTACCAGCTTCATCGGGGCATTGGCGTGCATCAGTCAAAAGCCAATTCCAAGGGGCAACCGCTGAAAGTAAGTATCTTCATAGGCGGCCCACCTTCACACAGCTTTTCGGCCGTCATGCCATTGCCTGAAGGAATGAGCGAGCTTCGTTTCGCAGGCTTGCTTGGAGGGCGTAGGTTCAGGTATTCATACAAAGACGGTTATTGCATTTCCTCCGATGCAGATTTCGTCATCACAGGTGAAGTATATCCCAACGAGAACAAATCCGAAGGGCCGTTCGGAGATCATCTGGGCTATTATTCACTGAAGCATGATTTTCCGGTTATGCGTGTTCATAAGGTATGGCACCGTAAGGATGCTATATGGCCGTTTACTGTAGTGGGAAGACCTCCTCAAGAAGATACCGCATTCGGTGCACTGATTCATAAACTGGCAGGTGAACTTCTGCCGAAAGAAATTCCCGGCCTGCATGAAGTAAATGCCGTGGATGCTGCAGGCGTGCATCCGCTTCTGCTTGCCATTGGCAGCGAGAGATACACACCCTATATTAAGGAAAGAAAACCTCAGGAAATCCTCACCATAGCCAACCATATTCTCGGTTTCGGACAGATGAGCCTTGCCAAATACCTGTTTATTACAGCAAAAGAAGATGCTCCTTCTCTCAGCACTCATGATATCCCCTCTTATTTCAGGCATCTCCTGGAACGGGTCGACTGGAGCAATGATCTGCATTTCCAAACCCGAACCACCATCGATACCCTTGATTACAGCGGAACAGACATCAACAGCGGAAGCAAAGTGGTGATTGCGGCAGCGGGTAAAAAACGGAGAGAACTAAGCTCAGAAAGCCCGTCCCTTGCCTTACCTCAGTCTTTTGGTAACGCTCGTTCTATACTGCCAGGCATTCTGGCTATTACGGGCCCGCCTTTCACCTCCGAAGAGGAAGCACAAAAGAACATTGATCATCTGATTTCCTCTTTGGCTGGCCAGGTGCAGTCACTCCATGGCTTTCCATTGATTGTTTTGTGTGATGACAGCTCTTTCGTTTCAGCATCTCTGAACAATTTCCTTTGGGTTACTTTCACACGCAGCAATCCCTCCCATGACATTCATGGTGTAAACTCTTCCACCGAGCACAAGCATTGGGGTTGCAAAGGCCCTTTGATCATCGACGCACGGGTCAAGCCACATCATGCACCTCCGCTGGTAAAAGACCCTGCAGTGGAGAAGAAAGTGGATAGTTTGGGAGAAAAGGGTCGGTCGCTCTTTGGGGTCATTTAAAACCCTCCTTTTGCGCTCCACCCGCATGCCTTCGTGAAACGCACTCTATAATTACGAAGAACTCCTTTTCCAGTAATTTAGGTTAGCTACTTATTTATTCAGCACTGGAAGCTGAATGAAAGATGCATTTTTTGAATCGTGGTAAATTCGGATTGTGGATTTAATAAAATCTTTTTTGTCGCAATGATAGATATCCAGAAATTGTTGAGGGTTTCTGTCCACCAACGGGAACCAGGAGCTTTGAATCTGTATCATGATGCGATGACCTTTTTGAAAAGTATGGGCAACATCCGGCATTTCAAACTTTACTTCGGTTACTTTACCAGGTGTAAAACCTTCCGGTTTCTCAAAACTGTTCCGGAATTTGCCTCGTATCACCTCTCCTCTGATAAGCATTTGGTATCCCCCCATAGGATATGACTGAACCATTTGCCTCCTGAGCGTATCCTTTTTATAGCTGAAAGTATCCGGAAATACATCAATTAGCTTAACAATGAAATCGGCATCAGTGGTGGAAATGCTTACAAACAGATCGGCCAGCAACGGGCCTGTCAATGTTAAATCGTTTCCCAACGTATCTGTTTTATACACCAGTACATCCGGGCGACGGGAAGCGAAACGCTGATCATCGGTCATATATTCGCGGGTTCGGTGTAAATGAACGTCTTCGGTATAAGGAACAGGCTTGGATGGATCACTGACATACTCGGAATAACCTGATGGGGCAGCCGGCTTTTGGAAACTCAACTGACCATCACCCTGCAGATACAATGATCGTGGCTTCATATTTTGAGGTGGCCATTCACTAAACTCGTGCCAGGCGTTTTCACCCGAAATAAAGATATTTGCCTTGGCAAGGTCTTTCCCATTGCCTTCTCCCTTAAGGTAATAATTGAAAAAAGGCATTTCTATATTCTTGTAATAATAATCAGAGATACCTTTTCCAAACTGCACATTTCCAAGCCTGCTTCCATCACCTCTTGCCCACCCCCCATGTGCCCAGGGGCCTATAGCAATCTTATCGACTGTTTGCGGGCTCTGCTTTGCGATAATCTTGAACGTATTCCAGGTGCCCCAGCAATCCTCCGCATCAAACAAGCCCCCTGTCAGTAACATCGCCGGTTGAATTTTATATAGATGGTTGGTCACCAGATGAGACTTCCAGAACTCGTCGTTGTTCGGGTGATTCATTTCTGCCTGCCAGAACTTCATCGTATCTCCCATGTATTTTTTGGTAAGGTCTTTCAGCGAGCCCTGGCGCAGAAAAAAATCATAGTTATCATCGGATTGAAAATCGAGATTTTTTCTGTGACTCATCGTCGGTTGCGGGCGGGGACAACCGAAGGAATAATCAAACGCAAAATTATCCATGAGAAAGAAGGCTCCGTTGTGGTGGACATCGTCACCAACAAACCAATTCGTCACCGGGGCCTGAGGGCTAACGGCTTTAAGTGCAGGATGGCCCGAGAGAGCCGCCATGGTAGAATAAAAGCCCGGATATGAAATTCCACTGACACCTACATTACCATTGCAGGATGAGATATTTTTTACAAGCCAGTCGATGGTATCATAGAAGTCGCTTGCTTCGTCAATATCTTTGGTTGATTTCTTGTTTTCAATGTATGGCCGGATATCTTCAAACACTCCTTCGCTCATATATCTGCCCCGTACATCTTGAATAACCATGATGTATTTTTGCAGAAGATATTCTTTCGTGTTTGCTCTCCAGAATGACCTGAATTTACCTTCACCATATGGCTCGCAGGAGTATGGAGTCCGGTTGAACATGATTGGATGCCTGGAAGAAGAATCATTGGGAATGTAAATGGCAGTAAACAATTTCACACCGTCACGCATCGGAATAAGTCTTTCTATTTTGTGATAATTGCCGACTATCCAGATTGAATCTGCTTTGACTTTCCCGGAAGTGTTTTGGGCCGACAGCAGAGCGCATAGCAGATTCAGCAGTAGAATGATTGCGTTTTTTTTCAAAATCGGATGTATTAGTTTTTATAGAATAAATCGATCAGAACGTGTAATCAAATATAGGATTCCTTATTGATACGTCTATTAATGAATACAGGCTTGCGAAATTGCTCAATTCTTATTTCAGAGGAGTAATCTTCAGCTCCTTAAATCCCGTTTCAATGTCTTCTGCCCTTCTGAATTCGATGCCGGGTGCTTCCCCGATTACGATTTCCGCTGTTGTATAAACCATGCAGCCTTCCATCAGATGCCCGCCGCAAACACGTCCGTTCTTATCTGAGGTGCAAATGTGAAAATGCCCTCCCCGATCGGAAAATGTTCCGGAAAGGGACAATATCTCCAGCTTATCGGAAAATTGCTTGACCTCTCCTGCTCCGGCCATTCGTATAGCCGCTTCTTCAAGACTGCCCACACAGGTGATGATAAAAGCGGCTTTAAGCTTTTGTTCAGTAGCAAAAGCAATCAAACTTTTCTTCAGGTCTTTTCCGGGAAGAAGACGGAGAGCATGTATGATCATTGAGTAATTTATTTCAATTTTAAAAAAAATAATATTCAATAATCAACTATCAATGTTCAACATTCAACTGATAATAGACAGATGAGGATTGAATATTGAGCATTGAATATTGATTGTTTTTTTATTTCATTCAAAAAAAATCCCTCTGAGTATTCAGAGGGATTCGGTTTAGTTTGCAGGGATACCAATCTTCTTTTTGATTCCTTCGGTTGTGACAGAGCCTGGCCTTTCGATCGGACTGCCAAGTGCGCGATCCCAGACAAGGGAGGCAAGAACGCCGAGTGAACGCGAAACACCGAACAATACTGTATAAAAATCAAATTCGGTGATGCCAAAGTGCATAAGTAAAGCACCGGAATGCGCATCCACGTTAGGCCAGGGATTCTTAATCTTTCCTGTTTCTTCCAGGATTGGAGGAGCCACTTCATAGACCATCTGCACAATTTCGCAGATATCGTCTTTTTTACCGGCTCCTTTGATGTAACGGTTGTAAAAATCCTGCTGGGCGGTGAAACGAGGATCTGTTTTACGAAGTACGGCATGCCCGTAACCGGGAACCACTTTGCCTTCTTCCAGCGTTTTCTTGATAAATGCAGCTATCTGTTCCTTCGTTGGCAATCCGCCACCAAGCTCTTCACGCATGTGCATGATCCACAGGATAACTTCCTGATTGGCCAGACCATGCAAAGGACCTGCCAATCCGTTCATGCCGGCAGCGAATGAGAGGTATGGATCGCTGAGTGCCGAACCTACGAGGTGGGTGCTGTGCGCAGAAACGTTTCCTCCTTCGTGATCGGCATGAATAGTCATATACATGCGCATAAGGCGACGCACATCCATATCTTCGTAACCCATCATGTGAGCAAGGTTAGCAGCCCAGTCGAGCTTTGGATCCGGTTCAATGTGAACATTGTTTTTGTATTTCTTGCGATAGATATACGCAGCCACACGCGGAAGACGTGCGATAAGGTTCATTGAGTCTTCATACACATAATCCCAATAATCTTTCTTGCTGATACCTTTGCGGTATGCTGCAGCAAAGAGAGACTCGGTTTGCATAGCCATGACGGCAATGCTAAACATAGTCATAGGGTGTGTCGCGGCTGGTAATTCATCAAGCACATCAAATACATGCTTGGGTACGATGGCTCTCCGGGCCCAATTATTTCCGAGGTTAAGTACTTCTTCCTGAGTAGGAAGTTCACCAACAAGCATCAGATAAAAAATTCCTTCCGGGAGTGGCTCTGTGCCGCCGGGTGCTTTCGGAAGTTTTTCGCGCAACTCGGGTATTGTATAACCTCTGAAACGGATACCTTCTTCGGGGTCGAGTTTGGATGTCTCTGTTACGAGACCAATCATGCTTTTCATTCCCTGGTAAACCTGAGACACGGTATATTCGCCCAGCTTCTTATCTCCATGCTCTTTGATGATTGCTTTCACTTCGGCAGCCATAGGCTTCGCCTTTGAAATGAATTTCTCTTTCAGTGTATCCATATGCTGTAAACTGTTTGATTTTACTATTAAGCACCTAAATTAAAGAGGCTTTACTGATTTTCAAAGTAAAATCTGTTATAAATACTTGAAATCTTTACCAATAAAGCCCGCCGACGCACCCAGCTGCTCCTCGATACGCAGGAGCTGATTGTATTTAGCGACCCGGTCTGATCGGGAAGCCGACCCTGTCTTGATTTGGCCTGTCCTTAGCGCCACAGCAAGGTCAGCAATGGTAGTATCTTCCGTTTCACCGCTGCGGTGGCTCATAACCGATGTATACGAATTGTTTTGGGCGAGTTGCACAGCATTGATGGTTTCGGTTAGGGTTCCGATCTGGTTAACTTTGATTAAAATCGAATTGGCAATATTTTTATCGATTCCTTGCTGTAAACGAGTGACATTTGTAACAAACAGATCATCCCCAACGAGCTGTACCTTGTCACCTATCTTCTGGGTAAGTTTCTTCCATCCGTCCCAGTCATCCTCCGCCAGGCCATCCTCAATAGAAACAATAGGGTATTTTTTGCTCCATTCAGCCCAATAGTTTACCATTTCTTCTGAGCTCAGCTTTTTACCGTCTGATTTTTTGAAATGATAGACATTTTCCTTGGCATCATAAAATTCTGAAGCCGCCGCATCCATAGCAATCCAGATATCTTTACCCGGTTTATAGCCAGCTGTTTCAATGGCTTTCAGCACTATTTCAATGGCTTCTTCATTGGACTTGATATTCGGAGCAAAGCCCCCTTCATCACCCACATTGGTTGAGTATTTTTTTGATTTCAATACCTTTTTCAGGTGATGGAATACTTCAGTCCCCATGCGCAGCGCTTCGCCAAAACTTCCTGCTCCAAAGGGCATAATCATGAATTCCTGAAAATCAATGCTATTATCGGCATGGGAGCCTCCATTAAGAATATTCATCATGGGAACAGGCAGCAGATTTGCATTGACACCTCCAATATACCGATAGAGAGGCTGATTGGCTTCTTCAGCGGCAGCTTTGGCAACGGCCAATGACACACCAAGAATCGCATTAGCCCCCAGGTTTCCTTTATTATCTGTTCCGTCGAGTTCGATCATTTTCAAATCGATTCCATTCTGCTCAAAGATGTACATATTGCTCAGCTCCTCACGGATCACAGTATTCACATTGTTCACGGCTTTCAAAACACCTTTTCCGAGATAGGTCTTGTCATCTTCATCACGGAGTTCGACAGCCTCATGACTGCCTGTAGATGCACCTGAAGGAACCGCTGCACGGCCAAGTGTTCCGCTATTCGTGATAACATCCACTTCGATAGTCGGGTTGCCCCTTGAATCCAGAATCTGACGGGCTTGTATGCTTGCTATAAAACTCATAAGGGAAGGTATTTATCTGTTTTATTGGTTGACACGACTGAGGGTACTATTGAATATTTTTGATTTTTTCTTCTTCAACTCAGGTTCTAATCTATACAGCTATGCCTGTCGAGGGCTTTTTAATTTTTACTTTCGCCATCAGTTCCACAAACTGATCGAAGAGATAGCGGGAGTCGAGTGGACCTGGGGTGGATTCCGGATGGTATTGAACACAAAATACGTCCTTTGTTTTGTGTCTCAATCCTTCAATAGTCCCATCGTTCAGATTCACATGAGTAATTTCCAGTTCTGCATTTCCTTTTACATCTTCGGATTTAACAGAAAAACCGTGGTTCTGCGATGTAATCTCACTTTTTCCGCTGATCATATTCTTGACCGGGTGGTTGATGCCACGATGGCCATTTTTCATCTTATAGGTGGCGATGCCACAAGCCTCAGCAATCAGCTGATGTCCCAAGCAAATACCGAAGGTGGGTATATTGCTATTCATAATTTCCTTTATCAGTTTTATTTCGTCGGGCATCACGCCAGGATCACCGGGACCATTGGAAATCATAAAACCATCCGGATTCCAGCGTTTGATTTCAGCAAAAGATGTTTTCATTGGAAAAACCTGTACATAACAGCCTCGTTCCACGAGCGATTGAATAATATTCCTCTTTACGCCAAGATCAATCAATGCAACACGGTATTTTGCATCAGCGGATCCGGAGGTATAAGCAGTACGGGTGCTCACACGTGAAGAAAGCTCCAGGCCTTCCATGGAAGGAACTAAAGCCAGCTTAGCAAGTAAACTTGTGACATCCAGATTATCCGATGAGATGATGGCGTTCATTGATCCTTTATCGCGTATATAACGCACCACCGCTCTTGTATCAATCTCGCAGATCCCAACAACCTGTTCCTTTTCAAAATAGTCCTTAAGGCTGCCGTCTGAGCGCTGACGAGAAGGGAATTCATTGAATTTCTTGCAGACCAACCCGGCAATCTTCACTGAATCCGACTCGGTCTCATTTGAATTGACGCCATAATTGCCAATGTGTACATTGGTAGTCACGAGGATTTGCCCGGTATAAGAAGGATCCGTAAATACCTCCTGGTAGCCGGTCATACCGGTATTGAAACAGATCTCGCCGGTGGTTGTTCCGATTTTACCGGCAACTTTGCCATGAAACACCTTGCCGTCCTGAAGAACCAGAACTGCCGGTTTTTTTGCCTGATAGATCGTTTTCATGAGTTTGGTCTTTTTTAAAAGGCTTTTTTTAGAGTTTAGTCCAAAAAAAAAGGATAAAGCAAAAATACTTTATCCTTTTTTCTTTACAGAATTTGTTTTGAGAAATTATTCACCTTCTTTTTC
>DASYGQ010000095.1:0-4549 GCA_035999585.1 Bacteroidia bacterium
AAGGATGTAGAGGAACTCAACAAGGATGTAGAGGAACTCAACAAGTAGCAAGAGAAGCTCTTGTTACATCAAAAAGAGCCCGTTCTTCTCCTTTCGGAGAAGGCTGTCGAAACTAAGGAGTTTTTTGTTCCCGCTTTCCTCTTCATTTGACAGGTATCGGATATCAGCGTGTTTGTCAGGGGCTATGCGCAGGACCGGGCAAAAATTGAAAAAAAACAAACATTTTTCATCAGGAGCCCTGTTCCTCACTGAATATTTCCGCATCTTTGATCTTCGTGGAATAAATACATCCCCAACCATGGAAACAGATACCCGGAATTCTAAAAAGACAGCAGAAATGGAAGAGATTAAATCCTATATCAGCAAGAACCAGCAGCGTTTTATCGATGAATTATTTGTATTGCTGCGCATACCTTCGGTCAGCGCCGATCCCAGATACAGCAAAGACGTAATCAGAACTGCCGAAGCCGTTAAAGAGCGCCTCGTTGCAGCAGGTGCAGACAAAGTGGAAATCATGCCAACCGGCGGCCATCCCATGGTTTACGGCGAAAAAATCATTGACCCGAATCTTCCCACTGTTCTTGTTTACGGACATTATGACGTACAGCCTGCTGACCCGGTGAATCTGTGGACCAGTCCTCCTTTCGAACCTGAAATCAGGGACGGTAAGATATACGCACGTGGATCCTGCGACGATAAAGGCCAGATGTTCATGCATGTGAAAGCTTTTGAGCTGATGATGCAAACCGGAACACTGGCTTGCAATGTGAAGTTCATGATCGAAGGTGAAGAAGAAGTGGGATCCTCCAACCTGGGTCCCTTCATCCGCAAATACAAAGACAAGCTGAAAGCTGATGTCATCCTGATTTCCGACACCTCCATCATTGCAAATGACGTTCCATCTATCACGGTGGGCCTGCGTGGCCTCACTTATGTAGAAGTGGAAGTGACAGGACCGAACATTGATCTGCACTCCGGTGTTTACGGAGGTGCTGTCGCCAACCCGATAAATGTGCTGTGCCGCATGATAGCTTCCATGCACGATGAGAACAAACACATCACCATCCCTGGCTTTTACGATACTGTCAAAGAACTGAGCGCAGCCGATCGTTCCGAAATGGAAAAAGCACCTTTCTCACTCGACGGCTATAAAAAGAACCTTGACATCGGTGATGTGGAAGGTGAGAAAGGCTTCAACACCCGTGAGCGAACTTCCATCCGTCCTACACTGGATGTGAACGGAATCTGGGGAGGATATACAGGAGAAGGTGCCAAAACGGTATTGCCTTCCAAGGCATTTGCTAAAATATCCATGCGTCTCGTACCCGATCAGGACAGTGATACGATCACTGCGCTGTTCCAGAAACATTTCGAAAGCATTGCACCCAAATCGGTAAAGGTGAAGGTCCGCCCCCATCATGGCGGTAATCCGGTTGTTGTGCCAACCGATACCATCGCCTATAAAGCAGCCAGTAAAGCAATGGAAATGAGCTTTGGCAAAAAGCCGATTCCGGCTCGCGAAGGCGGAAGTATTCCAATTGTTGCTCTCTTTGAAGAAGTACTGGGACTGAAGTCAATCCTCATGGGCTTCGGACTCGACTCTGATGCGATACACAGTCCGAATGAGCATTTCGGCGTATTTAACTACCTGAAAGGCATTGAGACAATACCCTTGTTTTATAAATATTATGCCGAGTACAGTAAAAATAATTGAACTCAATGATTCAAAAGGTCCCAAAAGGGGCCTTTTTTGTTTAAGACGACCCCTGCACTTATTATTCTATAGGGTCTACCGCCTTTTTCTCTACCACCTTGATTCGTGTAATCAGGTAAAGGCTGATCAAGCAGGAAGCCACGGTGATATAACCGACCTTATCGTAATTCTGAAAATGACCTGTGGTGTCACGGAACACAATAAGGCCCCCAATCAATGATCCGCAGGAAGTGGCCAGGTGAATGACGGCCGAATTCAGGCTCAGGAACCTTCCGCGATGTTTGGCGTCAACAGCAGAAGTCATCAGAGCATTGGCAGGCACCATCCGGCCATTGGAGCAAACAAAAAACATGGCGGTGACGGATAAAGCCAAAACAAGTGAGGTAGCTGGCATGTGGGTGATCAGCAGAATGGGAATTATTGAAAGAAGCAGAAATATAAAAAACACTTTGTGTTTGCCATGCTTATCGGCAAGCTTGCCGATGAGCGGTGAAGTAAAAAAGGTGAATGAACCTCCCACCAGATAAATAAAGGCCAATTGCTTTTCCGTAAAGCCTACATTGGACACCATATAAGGACTGATAAACGGCACCACCATGAAATGACCTAACATCATTACGAAAATAAAGAGCAGCGCGCTGCGTTGATTTGGATTCGAAAACGTGACTGCAAATCCTTTAAGCGGACCCTCACGTACCTCTCCTTCCTTTAGCAAATGCCCGCGCATGGATGGAATAGCAAAACGTATGACAAATAGCATGAGTACCCCAAAACCTCCAACCATAAAGAAAGGCGCATGCCAGTCGAACACGGCCGCCAGGTAAACGGCAAAGGGGACCCCGGCAATGGATGCAATAGAAAAGGCTGTCATTACAATTCCCATTGCCTGTCCCCGTCGTTCGGCAGGAACGGCATCACCCACCATTGAGTTCACGGAGGCGCCCATCAAACCGCCAAAAGCCCCGGTAAAAATGCGGGCGGCAAGCAATAATTCATAGCTCTGCGCTAATGCACAAGCAAAAGTACCTGCTACGAAACCTGTGTATAAAATGAGCATGGATGTTTTCCTGTCGAAACGGTCAAGCCAGATGGAGCCGAGTAAACCTGAAAAGAAAGCACTAAGGGTATAAGCAGCCACCAGGAAACCAAAGTGTTGTGCATCGATATGAAGCACCCGCATCAGTTGCTGTCCGAGTGGCATCATTATCATAAAATCCACAATGTTTGTGAACTGAATAATGGCTAAGGTGTAAAGCAGGATTTTTTCTTTTTGCATAAAGCTTTGCAAAGATAGGCTTCCGGAACGAATGCAGAAATTACGTATTTTTGAGACGCTTATTTATTCTCTATGAAAACACTTTCTTCCCTTCGTTCTGTATTCGTTCCGCTGCTTTGCCTGCTCATACTGCTATCAACGGGTTGCAGTGAGTTCAAGGAAGTGCAGGTATCACAGATCAGTGGAGTCAAAATATTAAAGATTACCGACAAAGGAGTGGACATGGAGATCGGGATGAAGATTAAAAATCCAAACACCTATTCCTTTACAATTTACCGGTCTGCGTTCGATATCAAACTGGGCGGCACGGATCTGGGTGTGGCTACATTAAAACGGAAAGAAAAAGTGCAAGCCGGCTCGGAAGAAGTACATACCTTTTTAATCACCACTACATTCGATAAGCTTATCAAAGGCGGCCTGGGCAGTGTGATGGCTTTGTTCGGATCGAAAAATGCCGAGATTGAGATAAAAGGCAATCTCAAAGTGGGCAAGTTCCTGATCCGCAAAAGCATTCCGATCGACCGTAAGCAGAAAACAGGGCTTGACAACCAGGCGGCAGGATCGCTGTTTAATCTGAAGTAGTTATGGGAACACCTGAAGCATCTTAATGATCCGGGTGAAACTGAAACTTCAGCATCCCAACAGAGACAATCCCAATTTAACCTTTTGCCAAAATCATTCGGCAAATCTTTGGACGCATCCCAAAATCCCCGGCTTTACCGATCAATCTGAAGGATCTGCAAATACCCAAAAACAGCAAAGGATGAATGCTTAATTTAGTCATCACATTCTGAATTGACTAAGAGTTGAATTAAAAATACCCGAATATGGAAAACAGCCAGCCGAAACATACCAATGCTCTCATTCATGAAAGCAGCCCTTATTTGCTTCAGCATGCCCATAACCCTGTTCACTGGATGGGCTGGAACGACGAGGCTTGGAAAAAAGCCAAAGCCGAAAACAAGCTTGTGCTCATCAGTATTGGTTACAGCGCCTGTCACTGGTGTCATGTGATGGAACACGAAAGTTTTGAGGATGAGACAGTGGCCCGTATTATGAACGATCATTTTGTCTGCATTAAGGTTGACAGGGAGGAAAGGCCTGATGTGGATCAGGTCTATATGATAGCCGTGCAGTTAATGACCGGTCACGGAGGCTGGCCTATGAATTGTTTTGCCATGCCTGACGGCCGCCCGGTTTATGGAGGAACCTATTTTCAGAAGGAACAATGGATGAACATATTAGTAAATCTGGCCGATGTCTGGAAAACGGACCCCGATAAAGTTTATGAATATGCCGGACAATTAATTGAAGGCATTCGCAAGTCGGAGATTATTTCGGTAGGTAAGCTTCAGGAGGCTGTCGCAAGCATAACTCTTCAGAATTGCTGGAAAAACTGGAGCACCCGTATTGATACCCATGAAGGAGGACCGAACAAGGCCCCAAAATTTCCTTTGCCCAACAATTACCTTTTTCTTCTTCATCTTGCCTATTCAGGGGTTATTACCGGGTCAGCCCAGGATCAGCTCGATACGCATTTGCAACTGACATTAAAAAAG
>DASYGQ010000252.1:0-13853 GCA_035999585.1 Bacteroidia bacterium
CCAATTTGGACATGGACCATCGGATTCGGACTGGTGAACATACCAGTTAAACTATTCAGTGCCACCCAGGGCAGTGAGCTTGACTTGGATATGCTTGATAAGAAGGATCATGCCAATATTCATTTCAAAAGGGTGAATGAACGAACCGGAAAAGAGGTAAGCTGGGAGAATATTGTGAAGGGCTATTTATACAATGAACATTATGTGATCCTCGATCCGTCTGACTTTGAAGCGGCAAATGCGAAAAAGACGAAAGTGATCGAGATTTCCAATTTCGTAAAGGAATCCGAGATTGACAGCATATATTATGAAACTCCGTATTATCTGGAACCTGACAAAGCAGGAGTGCGAGCCTATGCATTGCTGCGCGAAGCTTTGTTAAAGACGGGTAAGGTAGGGGTTGCATCCTTCGTGATGCGGAACAAGGAAGGCCTTGCCATTCTTCGTCCCACTGAAAAAGTAATTCTGCTCAACCGAATCCGGTTTGAAGAGGAAATCCGTGATCCGGCAGATCTCAACCTCCCGGCGCGCACCGGAATAAAAGCCGGTGAGTTGCAAATGGCTGTTTCTCTGATCAACCAGTTGACTTCCAAATTTGATATAAGTGCCTACAAGGATACCTATACCGCTGAGTTGATGAAACTCATTAAAGCGAAAGCGAAAGGACAAAAAATAAAGGCTCCGGCCCTCAAAGTGGTGCACAGTAAAACTCAGGACCTCATGGAGCAGCTCAAAGCCAGTTTAACCGTTAAACGTAAGAAAGCTTCCTGATTATGGCTCTGACCGCATACAACAAGAAAAGAAACTTCAAACAAACTTCCGAGCCCAAGGGTAAATCCGGTAAAACGGATAAGAAACTATTATTTGTTGTACAGAGGCACAAAGCATCCCATCTGCATTATGATTTCAGGCTTGAATTGGAAGGTGTTCTGAAGAGCTGGGCCGTGCCCAAAGGCCCTTCGATGAATCCCTCCGATAAACGTCTGGCGATGATGGTTGAAGATCATCCCTATGATTACCGCACTTTTGAAGGTGTTATACCGGAAGGGAATTATGGAGCCGGCATTGTTGAAATCTGGGATGAAGGCCATTACACCGAATCAAGCGAAACCGACCGTGCTCTTGGAGAAAAGAAGCTGAAAGCAGGCCTCAGGGCCGGAAGCATTAAATTTACCTTGCATGGGAAGAAGCTGAAAGGCGAATTTGCGCTTGTGAAAATGAAGGGTAAAGGAGAAAATTCATGGTTATTGCTGAAGCATGATGATGAATTTGCAGTTCACAAACCCTATGACAGCGAGAATGAAACATCTGCCAGTTCTCCGATTAACAAATGGAAGCGACAAAACGCCAAACCCGAAAAAAAAAAGAGGTGAAGAGATACCTTCCCGGCAAATCCCGCAAACTAAGCAATTACATCCGGCCGATGCTCGCGAAAGAGACCGATCAGCCGTTTGATGACAGCGATTGGATTTTTGAAATCAAATGGGATGGCTACAGGGCCATTGCTGAACTTGATAAAGAGCAGGTCAAACTGTACTCCCGGAATGGAAATATGTTTAATGATTCCTATCCTCAAATTACCGAACAGCTGAAGAAAATGAACCTTCATGCCGTGATTGACGGAGAAATTGTGGCGCTTGACAAGGAGGGTAAACCGAGTTTTCAACTGCTGCAGGATTTTGAAAACAATGCTTCTCCGCTCGTTTATTATGTTTTTGATGTCCTGTCGCTCAATGGGAAGAATACATGCAACCTCCCGCTGCTGGAACGTAAAGCGTTATTGAAAAAGCTGCTGAAGAAAAACGATACCATTCGCTTCGCCGATCATGTGGCTGAGGATGGTAAATCGTTCTTTAAGCTTGTTCTCAAGAAAGATCTGGAAGGGATGATGGCCAAAAAAGCGGATAGCGCTTATTACCCTGGCCGGAGAACCAACGAATGGCTGAAAATCAAACAGCATAAAACGGCAGAAGCTGTCATTGCCGGATTCACCGAACCGCAGGGTGGCCGGAAATACTTTGGAGCCCTTGTGCTGGGGGTAATGGATGGAAAGAAGCTGAAATACATCGGACATACAGGTTCCGGTTTTAACCATCGCACCCTTGTTGAGACATATGATTTGCTCAAGCCACTCATCCGGAAAGAATCGCCCTTTGATGTTCCCGTAAAAACCAATATGCCTGTCACCTGGGTGAAGCCGGAGCTGGTATGTGAGCTGAAGTTTACGGAATGGACCAAAGACGGAAGCATGAGACATCCCATTTTTTTGCATTTGAGACCTGATAAAGATAAAAAGGAAGTGAAAAAAGAGCCCGCCCCGGTAGCACCTGTTGCCAATAAAAAGAGTGCCCCTGTCAAGACACGGGAGGATATAAATGTTGTTGCTTCCGGCCGGGTCGAGGTGCCGCTCACCCATCTGGATAAAGTCTTCTGGCCGGAGGAAGGCGTCACGAAAGGAGATGTGATCCGCTATTATCAGGAAATCAACGAGATTATACTGCCTTATCTGAAAGATCGTCCGGAATCGCTCAAGCGGAACCCGAACGGAATTTCCGACAAAGGATTCTATCAGAAAGATGCCGGAGATCAGGCTCCCGATTGGGTGAAGAGTATCTCCATTCATTCGGAGTCGGGGAATAAGGACGTGGATTATATTCTTTGTGGTGATAAGGCAACCCTGGCTTATCTCAATAACCTGGGTTGTATTGAACTCAATCCCTGGCACTCCACCATCAAGAGCCTGGATCATCCCGATTACCTGATTATCGACATTGACCCTTCCGCAAAAAACACATTTGATCAGGTCATCGAGGTTGCCCAGATTGTACGTGAAATACTGGAGAAAGCAAAAGCTCCCGGCTTCTGCAAAACCTCCGGCGCCACCGGCATGCATATATATGTTCCAACCGGACGGAAATACACCTATGATCAGCTCAAGGATTTTGCACATCTGATCTGTGTCATGGCAGCTGACCGTTTGCCCCGTTTTACCACGCTGGAACGTAACCTGCGCAAAAGAGGCGAGAAGCATATTTATCTCGATCATCTTCAAAACCGCAAAGGGCAGACAATCGCCTCCGCCTATAGCCTTCGCCCATATCCCGGTGCCACGGTTTCCACACCCTTGGCATGGAAAGAAGTGAAGCCCGGGCTGGATCCATCCGCATTCAATATCCATACCACTCCTGCAAGACTGAAAAAAACGGGCGACTTGTTCAGCGGTGTTTTGGGCAAAGGCTTTGACCTTGCACGCTGCCTGAAATTGTTGGATAAGTGAATTTCAGATAACTTTATTCTCAGGTTCCAATCCCTTTTCTCTCCTTTTAATCAAAGATATTTCCGTAATTTTAAGGCTGCAACACCAGCACAAATTCCGGAAATACCTTTGAACCGCCTTTATGAACAGATAGCCCGTATCGAGGGCAGCAATGAAAAAGCTGCTTTGTGTACCATTATTGAAACACAAGGATCTTCCCCGCGTAAAACCGGCGCAAAAATGCTCGTCTTTCAGAATGGAGCCATCGAAGGTACGATTGGTGGCGGCTCCCTTGAAAAGGTTGTTATTGCTCAGGCACTTGAAGCCTTAAGAAATAATGCTCCGGTCAGAGTGAAGCACAATCTGGTGAGTGAACTCGCCATGTGCTGCGGTGGCACCGTGGAGCTTTTTATAGAACCTATCATGAACCGAAAGAAACTGTATATATTCGGAGCAGGCCATATCGGGAAAGCCCTGTCAGGGTTCGCCCATGCGCTTGATTTCAGCGTCAGCCTCATCGACGAGCGCTACGATGCCTTTGAAGGCTTTGAACACGGTGAATACACCTTGCGTCGGGAACATCATGCCACGGCTATTGCCGGGTTGCCCTTTGATGATCAGACCCTGGTGGTTATCCTTACCCACAATCATGCTTATGACCGCGAGATACTGGCTCTTACTTCGAAAAAGCCACACCTGTATATCGGTATGATCGGAAGCGAGCGTAAGGTACTCGTAGCCCGTAAGAATCTGGTGAGTTCCGGTCTGATGGAAGAAAAGGAAGTGGAAGAAATAGACATGCCCATTGGTGTGGATATCGAAGCCGTCACACCCCAGGAGATTGCCATCAGCATACTCGCAAAACTGATTGACGTTAGAAACAAGAAACAGAATCCTATTTAAGAATCGAATTATGCAGGAAAGTATTTCTTTTGTACTCGACGGAAAAATTAAAACCCTTTCGTTTGATGAGCAAAACAGCCCGACCACCACATTGCTCAATTACCTTCGCCAAAGCCCTTGTCACAAAGGCGTGAAAGAAGGTTGTGCCGAAGGCGATTGCGGAGCCTGCACCGTTGTTTTGGCAGAGCTGGGTGAAAAAGACAAACTGAAATACAGGGCGCTGGATTCCTGCCTTGTGTTTCTTCCCATGATTCAGGGCAAGCAGGTTATTACGGTTGAAAATCTTTCTCAGAAAAAGCAGGGACAGGAAGATGTGCTTCATCCTGTTCAGGATGCCATGGTAAACTGCAACGGAAGCCAATGCGGCTATTGTACGCCCGGAATCGTGATGTCTTTGTTCGCGCTGTATAAATCAGAGGATGGCGGCGACAAAGAAAATATTCAAGACGCCCTTACCGGGAATCTTTGCCGTTGCACAGGATATAAACCCATTATCGAGGCTGCTGCAAAATCATGTGCGAAGCCAGACAAAGATCAGTTCAGTATTTCTGAAAAAGAAACCATTGCTTTGCTCAAACAGATCCGTTCAGAAGAAAAATCAATTGCCATTCAAACAGACTCCCAGTCATACTATCAGCCAAACAATAAAACCGAAGCTCTTGCTCTCCGTAAACAATGGCCTGATTCTGTGATCCTGAGCGGCGCTACGGATATAGGCCTTCGGGTGACAAAGAAGCACGAATTACTGGAACGAATCATCGATTTGTCGCATGTTCCGGAACTTAAAGAGATGACAGAAACAGATGCAGCTTATCGTTTTGGCGCCGGATTGAATCTGGAGGATCTCCGGGTCTTTACGACAGGTAAGCTGACCGCACTTCATGAGGCACTTGCGGTTTTTGGCTCACGACAGATTCGCAGCCTGGCTACGCTGGGAGGAAACCTCGGAAGCGGATCGCCCATAGGTGACACACTTCCCGTACTCATGGCTTATGATGCTGAAATTGTTCTTGAAAGCACTTCGGGTCAACGTAAAGTAAATATGAACCAGTTTATACTTGGATACAGGCAGACTGCCCGGCGCCCCGATGAACTGATTACTGCAGTGATCATTCCGAAGCCTGTTTCACAGTCGCGCGTGAAGTTTTATAAAGTGTCGAAAAGGAAAGATCTGGATATTTCAACGGTCAGTGCCGGTTTTCAGCTTCAGCTCGAAAATAAAAAAGTGAAATCGATCACACTGGCTTATGGTGGCATGGCAGCGGTAACCAAACGGGCTTCCGAAGCAGAATCCTTTCTGACAGGTAAGGAATGGAAGCGGGACGTGGTGGAGCAAGCCATGGATCTGGTGGAAAAGGCATATACACCTTTGTCAGATGCCCGCTCCGGAGCAGCTTTTCGTTCGCTTGCGGCTAAAAATCTTTTGCTTAAATTCTGGATCGAAACCGGAGTCTGAAAAATATTGATATCATGAGTAATTCCATTCCGCACGACAGTGCTACTAAACATGTAAGCGGCGAATCTGTTTACATCGACGACATGCCGGTGAACTCCCGTCTGCTTGCCGGCCGCGTTGTCTACAGCAAACAGGCCCATGCACGGATCAAATCCCTGGATCTGACAGCAGCCAAAGCCTTGCCGGGTGTTCAAGCCGTATTGTATTACAAAGACATTCCCGGCGTAAACCAGATGGGGCCCGTCATTCATGATGAGGTATGCCTCGCGGAAGATGTGGTGTTGTGTGTGGGGCATGCCATCGTGCTGATTGCTGCCGAGTCCGAGGCCATTGCCATTGAGGCGGAAAAACTGGTGAAAATAGAATACGAGCCGCTGGATGCAATCCTCGATCTGCGCACAGCCATTTCCCGCAATTCCCTTCTGGCACCTCCAAGAACAATGAAGCGGGGTGATGTGACCGCGGCACTGAAAACTGCGAAACATGTGTTTGAAGGAGAATTGGAAACAGGGGCTCAGGAGCACTGGTACCTCGAAACACATACCTGCCTCTGCATACCAGGTGAGCATAAAGAGATAACAGCCTATAGCTCCACCCAGCATCCGTCTGAAACGCAAGCCATCATCTCTGAGGTATTGGGCATTGCGAAAAATGAAGTGGTGGTGGAGATACGTCGCATGGGCGGTGCTTTTGGCGGAAAAGAAACGCAAGGCAACTGGATTGCAGCCTGGACGGCCTTGTTATGCCAGGCAACAAAAAGACCTGTCAAGATCCGGCTCTTCCGCGATGATGATCAGATCATGACCGGCAAGCGCCATCCTTATATCATACAATACAAAGTAGGTTTTGATGACAACGGAAAAATAGATGCCCTGAAATTTGAGCAGCATGCCGACGGCGGCTGCGCTACCGATCTGAGCATTGCCATTCTGGAGCGTGCCATGCTGCATGCCGACAGCAGTTACTTCATACCTCACATGGAAGTGATTGGCAAAGCGTACCGGACCAATCTTCCTTCCAATACCGCTTTTCGTGGATTCGGAGGGCCTCAGGGTATGGCTGCTATGGAAGCGGTGATCGATCGCATTGCCCGCTTTCTGAAAAAAGACGGAGCCGAAATAAGAAAGCTGAACTTCTACGGAATTGATAAAGACAATGTGACGCATTATGGCCAGGAAGTTGAACTGAATCGTCTGCATACCATGTATGATCAGTTGCATGCTTCTTCAGAGTATCAGTCGAGACGCAGGCTGATCAATGAATACAATGCTTCCCACGAATTTTACAAGAAAGGACTGGCTCTCACACCTGTGAAGTTTGGTATTTCTTTTACAACGTCTTTCCTGAACCAGGCCGGAGCACTTGTGAATGTATACAAAGACGGCACCGTGCTTGTAAATCATGGTGGTACGGAGATGGGACAGGGACTGAATACAAAGATCCAACAGATTGCGGCTGCCGAACTTGGTGTGTCTGTGAGCTCCATCAAAGTGAACGCAACCAACACATCCAAAGTTCCCAATACATCGGCAACAGCTGCATCGGCAGGGACCGATCTGAACGGTATGGCTGTTAAGAATGCGGTGGATCAGCTGAAAATGAATATCGCCGGTGTGATGGCAAAGGAATTCTCGAAAGCCGATCCATCCAGGCCAAGCCTTTCCGAAAATATTGTTTTTGAAAACAACTGGATCAGCGACTGTAAAGCGCCTGAGCGTAAAATGCTCTTTTCAGAAGCCATGCCTCTGGTCTATCTGAACCAGGTAAGCCTGAGTGCAGCCGGATTCTACCGCACACCTGATATTGGCTGGGACAAGGCAGCAGGCTGGGGCAGGCCATTCAATTACTATGCTTTCGGCATGTGTGTGAGCGAAGTGCTGGTGGATACGCTGACTGGATTTTACCAGAACCTGCGTACCGATATCCTGCATGATGTGGGTGATTCAATCAATCCCGGACTTGATATCGGCCAGGTGGAAGGCGGATACATACAAGGTGTGGGCTGGTGTACGACGGAAGAAGTGAAGTGGAACGACAAAGGACATTTGCTGAATCATTCGCCCGATACCTATAAGATACCTTCCGTGCAGGACATACCGGCTGATTTTCGCACGCATTTATTGCAGGGAGCGCCAAACCCTAAAGCTATCCGGAAGAGCAAGGCCGTGGCGGAACCACCTCTGATGCTTGCTTTTGCCACCTGGCTGGCTATTAAGGATGCGGTCTCCGCGGTGAATAACCACGAGACCGAACCGGAGTTCAATCTGCCGGCCACCAATGAGGTCATACTCCTGAGCATTGAAAAGTTGCGTAATATGAAAAAGAAAGCAGTAGCCGCAGGTTGAAGTAATTTCATGCAGCCTATAGATGAACAGCTATTTCAGTGCAAAGTTTTTTTTCTCGACAGAAGGCAGGTGAAAATCAGGGACAGTAAGGCACTTGAAATTATTTTTTTGATCAGGACTGTATAATGCCCGATCACGGGATGAATAAGCCACAGAATAGCAAGCGTGGCAAAAAACAATGCAGTAAACATTAGCCAGAAACGGCTCTCGCTTCCTGAACCGGAAACGATGCTCCTCGGTAAGATATACAGTTGATACAAGACCACCGTACCTCCCAGGATTGAGCTAAGATGCTTGATAATGCGGTAAACCAAAATAGAATGTTCCCCTATGCTGACACGTTTTAGCATGACTGGCCACATCTCTACGAAATATCCGTTTTCAGATGTAAAGCTGTCCCATACCAAATGCGTGAGGGCTCCAATTGAAATGGAGCAGAGCACTGCCAGCCAATGATCCTTAAAGTATCGGGGCCATTTAAAAGATTCATAACGTAAAAAGCGTCCCTGAAGCGCGGGGCCGAGGTTGTGGATAAGTTCATTCCTGATTACCTGATGAAACAAAAAGAGAAGCAGAATTGCCAATGGAATATCGAACCAGAAAATGCCGGGAATCGTATGGCTGAACCGGCTGACATTATTCAGCCGGATGAAGTATTCAAAATCAGGAATGATACTGCCTATGATCAGGCCGTTGATGGAATAGTATTTTCGGGGAAGGTATTTAAATGGAACAACAAGTGCCGGATGCGAGAATGTAAATCCCATAAGGATACAAAAGTACAAAAAGCATCAACGAAACGAGATAACCTGTTGCATTTATCGATCCTTCGCTGCTTCGTCCTGTTTATTTCCGGGAAGCATTTATTAATGTCTTTTCAATGGTCAGGGTTTTCACCTTTTTATTTGCACAGTATTTAACGACCTGTTCAAAA
The DNA here is from genome assembly GCA_035999585.1 of Bacteroidia bacterium. Taxonomy (GTDB): domain Bacteria; phylum Bacteroidota; class Bacteroidia; order Palsa-965; family Palsa-965; genus Palsa-965. Next base: position 8,895 of record DASYGQ010000252.1, read on the forward strand.
TATTCCGGAGTACAACCCCATTCAGAGCAATTTTCAGTGACATCGTGCGTGTATAAAATAAGCCATGCTTTCCGTGCTATTGCCTGATCGATCAGCGCAAAAACAGCTTCCGGTTTTAAAGTGGAATCAAGTTGAGTGGCTTTGAGGTTATTCAGGTCCACAGGGTTGGTGTTGATTCCCGAAATAACGCTCCGGCCGCTGCTGAACCGGGAACGAATCAGTTTTTTGGAAAAGAATGTTTGCTCACCATAAGGGTATGAGAAATTTTTGAAAGTATAACCTGATATCAGGTTGTCTATACTTTTTTGATTCCTGTCAAGTGTGTCGGCAATTTGTTTTTTATTCGAGGTGTAAAAGTGAATGTGATCGTACGTATGACAACCAAGTTCTCCGCCTTCTTCCACAACGGACTTCAGCAGAGCAGCATCAAAATGGCCATTTCCCGGTTTTTCCAGTTCCGACAAGCCCAGTGAAATATAATAAGTACCGGCAAAGCCGTACTTTTTTAAAATGGCACGCCCTTCCAGCAAGGCGGAATTCGGAACATCGTCAAAACAAAAAGAAATAACCGCCTCCGAAAGATCCACGGTTCTCGTGTCCCGGATAAAGAAGCAGGCTAACGCTCTTTTCACCTTATGATAAAACCCCATAAAAATTATTTCTATAAAGGTATTGATTTAGATGAAGCAAGCCTCATCTATTTCCGGGAGGACATTTTACTTGCCTGTTTTTATTCTACTGGATAACTTGAGTTTTTGTTCTTTCCATAATTGTTTTGCTACAAATTCGGGGAAAGGCCTGTATCTCAGTATGTATCGCGAGAGACAATAAGCGTAAAGCTGCACCGCAGACCCAATAAAGAAAGGTTTTTTGAAGAGGTCCCGAACCAGATTGGCACTAAAAAACGGGAGCCAATAGGGGATGGATCCTTTGTAGAACCCTGTGATATAGTGATTTTTTAACTTTGATTTTCGGATTCCCTCAGGCTTCAGATGATTGAAGTAATAATCAAAGGTTTGTGTTTTCCAGCCCAGTGCCCTTACAGCCACAAAGGCCAGCACATCCTCTCCACGGGTTTTGGATACAAAGAATTTACCGATCTTGATAAAGCATGTGTAGCGAATGATCAGGCTGGCCCCCCGTCCGCTTGTCCGGTCGCTGATAGGTTCAGGAACACCATTTTCAACCAAATGACCGGATGCAATGCCGAGCTCAGGGTCTTTTCTGAATTCATTCAGGATGTTGCTGAAGAAATCGGAGGCGAAGCTTGTGTCGGCATCTATTTTAGCAAGGATGTCCGTTTGTATCTTTCGCAACGTATCGGCATGGTTGATGATAGCCGCAACACGTCCTCCGGTATTGACAAGATCCTTCCTGAAACCGTTCAGGCGGATGTATTTAATAAATGGATGATCGGTGAGGTATTTTCCAACAATTTCCGGAGTGTTGTCTTTTGAATCATCGTCCATAATGAACCATTCCGCAGGGCGTATCTCTTGCCCAATCACCGACTTGATCGTTTCCTCAATATACTTCCCTTCGTCTTTGGTCGGCGTAACGATGCTATAGTTCATGTTTTAATTTTTTGTATTTAAAAAAGTATGCATAACTGGTCCCCAGCACAAATTTCAACATATAGAAAGGCAATAAGACTTTGATACCATGTCTGGAAAAAAACAAAAATTGTTTGGGAATGTAGTTAACTGAATGCCGCGTGAAAAAACTTCTGAAGAAAACCATTGCCCCGTCCTTCCGGAGTGCACTTCCTTTGGAAGTATCCTGAGTTCGGTCATACACTTTGCAGGAATAGGAGAGAAGAACAGGGAATCCTTTTTTCCAGGCACGAAGAGCCAGATCGTCATCGGATCCATATTGGGGAAAAGCCCGGGCATCGAGCAAACCGAGCGTTTGAATAACAACTGCAGGAATCCAGGTTCCCCGTCCGTTCAAAGCATAGGTAGGCACCAGGTCATTGGGCCGGAGCTTATCGAGCAATTCAAAGCTGGGATGGTACAAGTCTCTTTTCAGAGAAACCCAATTAACCCGCCGGACGCCTGAAAAGCTGACACGGTAAGGCTGTTTGTCGGTCACTGAAATGCTTCCAATGATCGCATTTTCAGGTGCTTGTTGCGAAGCATGGATCAGCGAGGAAATATAATCAGGTTCGATAATCGAATCATCGTTCAGAAGAAGAATATAATCCGGATTGAGCGAGGACAATGCGAACCGGATTCCCTCGTTGACACTCCGGGTCCACCACCAGTCGCCATAGCTTCTGACAACCGCCACCGAAGGAAATTCCGATGTGAGCATTTCCAGAGTGCCATCCGTTGATCCATCAACGACCACCACCGGCTTCAGCTCATAGTTTCCTGAGTCCTCCTGAGAGAATAGCTGAGTCAGAACGATCCTGAGGTAGTCGCGCCTGTTAAAGGTTGGTATGATAGGGCAGATAAGCATTTCAGGGATGCGGATAGGGGTAAGGTGTGTAATTAGGCTTCGCGGAGAGGTGAAAGTCTCTTTCTGCCAGGAAGTACTGGGGTTGAAAATTGTAAAACATACTCGAAGAATCCGTGCCGATATACGGAGAAAATGAATTGTTCCAGGCAAATAAGTCCCCGTCGCCATAAGATGAATCCGTTCCGGTATGACTGGTGCCATAATTCAACCCGCTCGCGTATCCGATCTGGGTGAATATCGGATACGCTTGCGGGCCCTGCACGATAAAATTCATGATTCCAATGGCAAACCTGTAGCCCGAGATATCGTTGTCATGAATCAGGGCTTCGCCACCGCGTATAAGGATAGCTGTTTCAACAAGCAATTTGGCACTAAGGCCAGGAACAATGGCACTTCCGTCTTTAAATGTGGTATTACTTACTTTGTTGTTGTAAATCTCAACGGCTCTGGCGCTGTAAAAATTGGGACCGGCTATCTTTCTTGCTTCATGTGCATCAATCGCCTGACCCGCACCAGGGCCAATATTGTTGTTAAGGACCGTATTGTAACGGAATACATACCGGGCGCAGCCCCCTGCTGCAATCGCATGCCTGTGGAAGTCGAAACTGTTGTCTTCCGCAAAAATAAAATTATCAGATCCGAACTGCGGATCGCTAATCCACTGTTTGTTCGTTCCGAAAATTACAATGCCGTATCCAAGCCCAAGGCCGGTTGGACCTTTGACATTATGGTAAAATTCGTTTTGCGAAATCAGACCCCTGGATACATCATCTTCATGAATAACGCTGATCGCGGCATATCCGAAATTTTCAAAGCGACAGCGTGTAATAATAAAATCGGTGCACAGGTTCAGTTTGATCCCGATATCCGGAGCCAGGGAGCCGCCGTCACCTGTTGTTAAGCAGGGGATTTTACTTTTCATGCTCAAATCTGACATGGCAATCCGACTGGAGCTTTTGTCGGTTATGTAGCATTTGAACATGCAATTGGATGAATCGGAAGCAAGAATCGTATCAGATAACTCTTCAGGCCGGAAAAGCATTGTGCGTGAGAGGCCTGATCCCCGGATATAAACGCCCTTGGTAACATGAATCGTTCTGTATACACTGAAACTTCCTTCAGGTAGCCTGATCTCATCTCCGCTTGAGGCACCATCGATGGCTGCCTGCACAGCAGGCTGAATATCCTTGTTCATGCCAGGACTGTTTACATAAACGACATGCCGGTTATTGCCTCCGCCATAACGGGATGTGGATAACTGACCCGGAATAGGAAGTGGCAGATTTTGTTTGGTGCATTGAAGAAAAAGGATGTTTGAGAAAATAAAAATGCAAGACAGAGCGTACCTCATGTAAATGTGTTTTATTTATAATTTTTCCGGCCAGTCTTTTCAAACCCATAAAAGATCAGGCAAAAAACTGTAATATTATAGTCTTCTAAAGCTCTTATCGTGAAAGAGGCATTACGTTTATGTTATTGATCAAAAAAATGCCGAAACCACACCTCCAGATTGATCCATTTCCAGATAGTCTTCGATAAATCTGCTTTTCTGCTCAGGTGAAGTTCGTATGTGGCTTTGCATTCATCCACATCAAAATAACCTCTCTTCCTGAAGCTGTCTGAGCTCAGCATAGCTCTGATGTATTGTTCAAACGGTTTTGTGCGCAGCCATTCACCTGCCGGTGTTCCGTACCCGATTTTATCGGTGCGGTTATAAATCAATGGCGGAAGGATTTCCTTGACTGATTCCCGCAGAATTTGTTTGCTGATCCCATTCCTGAGCAGATTCTCAGGTGGAAGTGAAAGCGTCTTTTCGACCAGATGATGATCCAGGAAAGGAGTCCGTGACTCGATTGAGAACTTCATCGAGTTGAGATCATCCCATTTCAGTAAATGTTCAAGTTTGTATTCAAAATGCTGCAGGAAGAACTGGTGAAGGCTGTTCGGGGTATACAAATCTCTGGCAATGGTCGACTGTTTGTAATGACCGTCGTAAAATGTTTTAGAGATACCACCGTTATTCCTTACTGTGAACTTCTTCAATGCCAAAGGAAGAAGATAGTATATGAAATACGAAAATGCCTCTTTGGAAACATTGTTCCTGTAATACGCGCTGCCTTCCCGGAAAAGAGAAAGTACGCGGAGACCGGTCAGCAGCTCTTTGAAATAGCTGCCATAGAAATAAGGATACCCCCCGAGCATTTCATCGGCTCCCTGCCCATCCAAGGTAACCGATACCTTCCCTTTAGCCAGCTGCATGACTTTAAATTGTGCATAAGGGCTGATCCCTGGAATGGGTTCGCAATGAGAGCAGATGAAGTCTGTAAATTCATTGTAGAAGGAGTCCGCTGTCGGGGTGACGAAATACATGTTCTTCAGCAGCGGTTTGTAGCTGTCAATGAATGCGCTTTCATCGATCGGGTCATTTTTCGCGAATACGGCGGAGAAAGTATTGAGGTCTGTAGCTTTAAAATCGTGATAGAGAATAGAGGTAATGGA
>DASYGQ010000256.1:0-2724 GCA_035999585.1 Bacteroidia bacterium
GGTGTCACAGCATGCGCATTCCGAAGTAGTGGGCATGTTGCCTGAAGGCAATTGGATCACCCGTGCTCCAAGCCTTCGACGTAAAATGGTTTTATTGGCAAAGGTGCAGGATGAAGGAGGGCATGGTTTGTATTTATACAGCGCTACCGAGACACTCGGCATATCCCGTGAAGAACTGATCGAGCAATTGCTCAGCGGTAAAGCGAAATACTCAAGCATTTTCAATTACCCCACACTCACCTGGGCTGATATCGGAGCCATCGGCTGGCTTGTAGATGGCGCAGCCATCATGAACCAGGTAATGCTTCAGCGCACCTCTTACGGTCCTTATGCCCGTGCCATGGTTCGTATTTGCAAAGAAGAAAGCTTTCACATGCGTCAGGGATATGAAATCATGACGGTACTTGCAAAAGGTACTCCTGCCCAGAAAGAAATGGCACAGGATGCCCTGAACCGCTGGTGGTGGCCTTCACTGATGATGTTCGGTCCGCCGGATGAGAAGTCGCCCAATTCGGCCAATGCCATGAAATGGAAAATCAAGCGTGAAACAAATGATCAGCTCCGCCAGAAATTTGTGAACCAGACATTACCGCAGGCAGAACTAATCGGCCTCAAACTACCCGATCCTGACCTGAAATGGAATGAAGCAAAAGGAGGGTTTGATTTCGGAACACCCAACTGGGATGAATTTTATAACGTAATCAATGGCAACGGCCCCTGTAACAAAGAGCGCCTGGCTGCCCGGACCAAAGCTCACACCGACGGAGCCTGGGTGCGCGAAGCCGCCAATGCCTACGCCCAGAAAAATATGAAAACACTCAGCGCCTGATTCAAACAACAAAAGCATACATAAATTATGATGGCAAAAGATACACAGGGAATACTTTGGGAAGTATTTGTTCAGACCAAGCCCGGCCAACCCCACAGACATTGCGGAAGCGTCCATGCACACGACCGCGAAATGGCCCTGCAGAACGCACGGGATGTATATACCCGACGCAACGAAGGAACAAACCTTTGGGTAGTGCCCGCGAATTACATCGTGGCATCCTCACCTGAAGACCTTGGGCCTTTCTTTGAACCGGCTAACGACAAAGTTTACCGTCACCCGACATTTTATCACATCCCCGAAGGAGTTACACACATGTAAGTATGGACAAGAACGCCGCTCTATTCAATTATATCCTTCGCCTGGCTGATACCAACCTCATCCTTGGCCATCGTCTTTCGGAATGGTGCGGCCATGCTCCTTTTCTGGAAGAAGACATTGCTATGGCCAACATTGCGCTGGATCTGATCGGACAGTCGAATTCGCTGCTGCAGTATGCAGCCAAAACAGAAGGCAAGGGACGGACCGAAGATGATCTTGCATACCTCCGTAATGAACGTGAATATTTCAACTCCCTGCTTTCGGAGCAACCCAATGGCGACTTTGCTTTTTCAATAGTCCGTCAGTTTTTATCGGATGCATTCGACCTTCATTTTTACGAGGTCCTCAAAAATTCCAAAGATGAAATGCTCGCTGCATTAGCTGTCAAAGGTCATAAGGAAGTAATTTATCACTTTCGCCACACGTCGGCATGGATGCAGCGCCTGGGTGATGGGACAGACGAGAGCCATGAACGAATTCAGAAAGCGCTGAATGAACTCTGGTGTTTCACCGGCGACCTGTTTGAAATGACAGATTCTGATAAATATCTTGTTAAAGAAGGAATAGCTGTGGATACAAACCTGATTCAGGACAAGTGGCTCAGGTCCATTGATGAAGTACTTGAGAAATCGAAGTTGTCCAGGCCGGCAGATTCCTGGCAGCAGAAAGGCAGCCGCCAGGGTATTCATACCGAACACCTCGGATTTCTATTGGCTGAAATGCAGCATCTGCACAGAACTCATCCACAGGCAACCTGGTAATATTCAACCTCTCCTTCCGGGGAGGTTTTTTTATATTGATAAAAAACCGAAGTGTATACAAAAGAGCAGTTATATGAATTCCTTTCCCATATTCCCGATCCGGAAATTCCTGTCATTTCCATTCAGGAACTGGGCATACTACGCGATGTGAAATGGAAGGATGATGCAGTGGTTGTGGAAATCACTCCTACGTATTCGGGTTGCCCTGCTATGAAAGCGATTGAGCAGGATATCATTGCCTTGCTGAAAGAAAAAGGGATTGACAAAGTCGAAGTCTCCCAGGTTTATTCTCCTGCCTGGACTACCGACTGGATGACAGAGGAAGCAAGGGAAAAACTCAGGAAGTATGGAATAGCACCCCCTGAAAAATCGACACAGGACAAAGGTTCAATCACCGGAAAGATTCGAAACCTGGCATGCCCCCGATGCGGCAGCAAACATGTGGAGATGGTTTCACAATTCGGATCTACAGCCTGCAAAGCTTTGTATAAATGCCTCGACTGCAAAGAGCCGTTTGATTATTTCAAGTGCATCTGAAAACCACAAAGATCGGGGCCGGCCGGAGAATAAAAATGAATAGATTTGTTGTAAATTCATCAACAAGCAAGTATGTCACTCATTCTTTCAGAAATCAAAGGCAAGGTTTTACAGATCACCCTGAACCGGCCCGATAAATTCAACAGCTTTAACCGGGCAATGGCGCTCGAACTTCAAGCCAGTCTGGATCAGGCAGCGGCTGATAAAAATATCAGAGCTGTGTTGCTCACAGGATCCGGAAAGGCTTTTTGTGCCGGTCAGGATCTCGGTGAAGCC
>DASYGQ010000411.1:0-6999 GCA_035999585.1 Bacteroidia bacterium
ACACTGGCCGCCTATACGGCTGTTGCCCTCAATAACGCAGAGGCCTACAAACAGCTGAACCTGGCCATGGAAGATGTGGAGAAGCTTTCGATTGTCGCCAGCAAATCCGAAAATATCATTGCCATCTGCAATACCGATACCGAACTGATCTGGGCCAACGACGCCTTCACCCAGTCTTTTGGTTACAGCCTGGAGGAATTCAAACAGCTCAAGGGAAAAACAATTTACGAAATCAGCAGCAACCCCGATATCCGGAACATGGTGGCCGACTGTATTGCCCGAAAAACAGGCGTGGTGTACGAATCCAAAAACATCACCAAAAACAAAGGAGAAAGATGGTACCAGACTGCCCTCTCTCCTGTCTTCGATGACTCCGGCGTTTTACGAAATATCGTGTTTATCGACTCCGACATTACACAGCTCAAGCTCATCGGCGAGCAGCTTCACCAGAAAAACAAAGAGGTGGTCGACAGCCTGTACTATGCCCGCCGCATCCAAACGGCCCTGTTCACTTCCGACTACTACATTAAAAAATACATCAGCGAATATTTGATTTTCTTTCAGCCGAAAGATATTGTGAGCGGTGACTTTTACTGGATGCTGCATCAGAATGATTGTCTGTATGTGGCGATTGCTGATTGCACAGGCCATGGAGTCCCGGGCGCCTTCATGAGCATGATGGGTATCAACCTCCTGAATGATATCATCATCGCCCGCAACATCAGCAACCCGGCTCTGGTACTGGATATCATGCGGGAAGAGATCGTGAACAGCCTCAATCCGGAAGGTGCCGAGGAAGAAGCCCGGGATGGGATGGATATGGTCTTGTGTAAGTTTGATTTCAAAAACAAACAGCTCGATTTCTCCGCCGCCAACAATTCACTCTATCTCATGCGTCAGGGAATACTGACCGAATACAAAGGGGATAAAATGCCGGTGGGAAAAGGAAACGATCATGTGGAGTCTTTTTCCAAACAAACCCTTCGTCTGGAGGAAGGAGATATTATCTATGCATTTACAGATGGATATCCTGATCAGTTCGGCGGCCCCAAAGGCAAGAAGTTCAAATACAAAAAACTGGAAGACCTGTTGCTTGCCAATGCCGAAAAACCAATGTCACTTCAGAAGCGTCAGCTCAAAAAGACCTTCGAGGAATGGAAAGATAACCTGGAACAGGTGGATGATGTGCTGGTGATTGGGATTAAGATTTAGGATGGATTAGGAATGCTTGGGGTATTAGCCTTAGCTTACCAGGCCGCTGATTGTCATGATTTGTTATGATTGTCATGATAAGCGAATCATATTTTATCATAACAAATCATGACCATCAGCGGCCAATCATGCCGGTTGTTTTTTTAAAGCATAAAAAGTTTCGGTAAGGCTTGCCTCCGGATCGGAAACGGGACGGAATCCTTTTTTTATCAGGAGCTTTATCGAAGATTCATTCCCGGGATGCGTACAGGCCAGTACTTGATGGAGATTCAGCGTCCTGAACGCATAAGTCAGCACTGCTTCCACGGCTTCCTGCATCAGTCCCCTGCCCTGATAAGTCGGCAAAAGCTCATAGCCGATTTCTGCACTTTGCTGATCTTCCATAAAATTCCAGAGACACACCGTTCCGATCAGGTCCTCTTCCGTTTGGAGACAAACAGCCCAGTACATCGAATGCCCTTCCCTCACCGCGGTCTGAATCTTACGGATAAATGCTTCCGCCTGTGCCGGGTCATGCTCCCGCGGTCTGCCGAGGTATCTGTTCACGGCCTCATCCGAGCGGAGTTTGCTGATTGCAGGCACATCACTCAGGCGGAGTTCACGCAGCAGTAAGCGCTTTGTTCTGTGCTCGGGAAAAGGATGGAAAGGAAAATCGGGCATAGCTGTTCTGAATAATGCTTTCAAAATTAGCTAATTTTTATTGTTGCAGTTTCTCACTTTCGCAGGCAAGAAAATTGAATTTTCATACGGATTATGATTGATCTCCGGCTCGGTCCGGATCAGGATTGCTTAAATGTCTTATTTAACTTTTAAGTAAGTGATCCATTTCTTAGTCCCATCATAATTTTGTGAAGTTGTTGAATATTCACCAGCTGCACCGGTTAGATTATCATAATCATAAAAATCATCAGTGGATCCGGTAACTGCATTTTTTCCTTGCCTGTTAATTAAACCATATCTGTTACCGCTGCGAACAATTGCCAGGCCGAATTCATCGAATGTAGTTTTAGAAAATCTGGCAGGGATAACCAATTTCCCTGCTTTATCAATCCATCCCCAGCCATTTCTTATTTCAATTGGAAACATTCCTTTTTCATCATAGGATCCAAGCGGGCCTGCCCCAATTGTATAAAGACTTTCGGTTGTCAAATCCTGGAATTTCCATGCGCCATCAATCATAACGGCACAAGGCTCCTTATTATCCAGATCATGTGATTCATTATAATCATCATATTGGTATTTCCCAATGACTTCGCCTTTGGTATTTATGAAAGTATATTTTTTGTTTTCCAAACGTATCATGGATTTGCCTCCTTTTGAGAATTCCCGGGCTGCTAAATACTTTGGATCGATCACCCAGGAATCCGAAGCATTCAGGAAACCCCAGCGGTCACCTTTTCTTGCAGCATACAATCCGCTTCCTCCATCGGTTTTGGATTTCTCATCATACTTGAATGACTGCAACTGATGATCGTGAAAATTGATCATCCGTTTCCCTTCACTGCTCGCTGCCATCAGAGAATCATCACCAAGAACCCGGATATTTTGATATTTACAATCTACCGTTTGCTTAAAATTGAGATCCATTAAGCCATACAGACCTTTTTGTTTGATGATAACATATGGATATTTAGCAAAGAGGATTCCCTCGTATTTAAAATCAATTGGTTTTGCCAGAGAAGTGTCTGCCAGTCCGTACAACCCAGCTTGTTTGACTATAAGCGTAGCGGGAAATGCCTTGGAAACCCAGATTTTATCATACTCCGGATTATGTATGTTTTTCATGTCACTCGTGCGCACCAATCCCACTTTTTTTGTTTTGTCATCTACATACGCAATGAATCTCTGATCCCAGATATGCTTATTCTCATCAATCCAATAAAAATCGCGCGGCAGGATAACAGGAAAGATTATGAAATTGCCATTTTTCAAATCAAAAACGTAACTTTTGTCATCCGGATCACCCTCAAACAAAGTATGACCATACAGATAGCGGTCAAGGCAAAACGCGCCGGGGCCGAATTTTCCGGAAACTTGCTTGCCGGTTTTGTCAATTATTTGGAAATCGTAACTCCCCTTTATTTTATACTCAATCTGAGTAAACTGATTGTCAAAATCAGGACCCGAAAAGGGGTGAGCCACATAAAATTTCGGTTTAATCACCCCAATTCCCTGATTCGTCCTGAAAGCCTGACTTATCATGCGCTCTGACGAGTGTTAGATTTTGAGCAAAGCAATTAGATATTTGTGCGCCGGTTAAAAGAAGGCAAAAAACAAGAATACGTTTCATTTTTTCAGGTATAAGGTGAGTGAATTGATTCTGAAATGATCTGCTAACATCGCTATGCTGACAATTAGGATTTCCTGCCTTTCGACTTCAACTGCTTTTCCCGGATAGCTTTCAAATCAACTTTGGCACAGTCTGCCACAAGTGCTTTTACAATGTCCATAGGCATTTCATCTGCCGCTTTAAAATTGACACAGCCTTTCTGAAAGCTGGCCTTCTTTAAAAGCGCCTTGTATTTGGCATGTATATCCGGACACATATAAATAGGCAGCAAATGCAAGGACATATGCTCTTTCACACTGCCAAGGGCATATTTGAAAGTGTCGCACTTATAAATAATCATTTCCTTACCCATCATAGGCTCAATTTCGGCTGTTACCGATTTATCAACCTTCAGAATAGTTTCGTGGATCTGCTTCAGCAGCTTTTGTCTGTCGGGGCTTTGGGTTTTTATGTATTCTGGGATGGACATGGTGGTTTCGTTTGTTGGATAGAGAGTAATTGCATTTTCACAGATCAAATCTAATTCATTTCCTCCATTATCTTCATATCTACAATAATCTCCGCACCCACTATAACCTTCATACCACCCTCAATGATCCGAAAGCAAATCGCGGTCTGTATTTTAGAAACGTTTTTCGCATGAGATAGCCTGCGCCTTTAGGGTTAGGTGAAAAAGAGAAAGTAAATAAGGCTACGGCTACCGAAGGAGGCATTTTTGTCTGAGCTCCTTTGCAGCAAGTGATCTATATACGGAACTCAGACTTTTAATATAAATCGAAAATTTCAAAGAATTACTAACTGCAAAGAGCGAATGCCGCTAGGCCCCCTACCTTCTATTGCTTTATGTAAGGGAGAAAGCCCGGCCCCGTTCTTCACGGGGACATGCCCAAATATTTCAAATCCCCAAATTCATTTCCCTCAACTCGAAATATTTACAAATGCTTACTCCTCAAATAAGCATCCATATAAGCCAGCTTCAACAATTTCCGTTGAGCATAGGAGCTTGGATTATGATTCTCAGAGCGTTCTTTCTTATCGAATTTCCAGGGAGTATCCCCTATCTTCATTTTTTGAACCTGAGCATTGAATTGTTGCAAGTCCACCGAATCCTTCCCCGCTGCGACTGCACCTATTTTGGCGCTTTTTCCTTTGGCAATGAATTCCAGCTTCGGCATGCCGGGTATCGTTGTTTTGCCGGCTAAAGCCTGGTTTAATTCCTTTATGTCCTCCTTGCTTAATTTACTTGCCCGAAGTGACAACAGAGAATCGTTTTTGGATTCAAAGTCTGTTTTCCTTTTGAAGCCACTGTTATCGGCGTATAAGCCTTTGAATGCATCCTTGAATTTTGACTCGTCCATGTATTTCTCAGCTGTCCGGAGGTTTCCCGCTCCGCTGAAGCTGATGTAAACGGTCCAGTTCATTTTGATGTCACCCACGAAAATTCCGTCGCTGCTCTTGCTGTCGAAATTAAAGCTCAGGATCACTCCCCCATTGATGACCTGCTCCGTCCAGCGTTCTCTCCTGGGATCATTGTCATTGGTAACACCATTCCAATTCGTAATGTGAACATTGCCATCGTCTATCGTAACACCATCTCTGGTATCCGCCGGATATCGGGTTTGTTCTCCGGCATAATAAAAAGGCATTTCAGGGATTAAGACGTTTAGCTGCTTACGGCTTGCATATTCCGTGTTGGAGGAGCAATATCCTTCATCGCCTCTGTTCCGGATGAAGAAACTCCAGGTATCCAGCATGTTCACCGAGCCATTCGGATTGATGGATGTTTGCTCATCGGTTAAAATAAACATCCCGAATACCGGATGCACTTCCGTGGTCCAGGTATTCGTCGCATCATGACCGATATCGATACCGGCCATACCCGTCACAATACATAATTTATCCTTCACCAGGGCCTGGGCTTCGTGGTAATCACCTGACCCCCACCAACTATCGCCATCATCAACAGCCTTGTGAAAATCATTCCACCAGATTTTATAATCGTCGTCCACAGGATCCGGGAACTCGTCGCTGTCGAACTCCAGTCCTACATACTGATTCATGGGATCCGGGTCATCGCTTCCCAGGTACAAAGAGGCATCCGGTGTTTTCAGGTAAAAATTATAATCATCATCGGATGAATGGTCGCTGAAATTAACGATACCAACCTCCGTTACCGGAAACCAATTCATATGGCCGCCATGACCGCTGAACAGATCCGTGCAGCCGATCTGACCGTCATTAAAATGCAGGTCCTGACTCGTACAGGTACGGCTGTTTTTCCAGTCAGTAGGATTATCACTCAAAGGGCATTGGTTCTTTGTCCAGGGAGCAATGCCAGTGACCAGTTTGTATTGCCAGTTCGGGTTTAAGGGGAATAGGTTGTAATCAAACTTCCATTTCTTCGTGTTTTGATTGTAGGCGGCAATGTCCATCGGCTTATAGACCGGAGGCTTGCAGGCATTGAAAATGCTGATTAGAACAATCAACAGTAATGATCCAATAAGTTTTTGAGGCTTCATGATGATGATTTTAAATGAATAAATGAGTTTAATATGTTCATTCTCTTGAATTACGTTTCCAAATAAGAAAGCGATAAAGCATATCCGAATGCTTCAGATTGCTATTTGCTGCAATACAAACATATTACTATTTAAAGAAAATGCAAGATTTTATCTTAAATAAGGAATATGTTATACGGTATTGATAAGGTCAAGGAAATGTTGAACATCCCGGCTGACAATCTTGGGTGTTCGGAAACATATAAATTAGGCTGGTGTTAGGGGGGTAATAATTTGGGCATGTCCCCGCGAAGGGGCGGGGTCGGGCTGTCCCCTTTCATAATTTTAAAAATTGGTAGGGGGCCTAGCGGCACTCGCTCTTTGCAGTTCGGGAATTCTCTGGCGTTTTCGAATTAACCTGAAAGCTTGAACTCTTCATCTAGATCGGTTGCTGCAAAGGAACTCAGACAAAAATGCCTCCATCCCTCATGCAAAAAAAACAAACTAGGATATTAATTGAATTTCAGGCCTTATGCTTCTTTGAAAGAGGAGGCATTTTGCTTTGTTTGTTGAATACGTCTTAGGCAAAGAAAGCATGGTCTGAGCTCTTTTCCTGAAAAAAAGCTGCATGAGGGATTGAGCCTTTGTCTGAGCTCTTTTGCTTTTCGTGCTCATGGAAGGAGCACTTACTTATTGTTTGTCGTAATTTCCAAAAAGAGCAGACACAGCAAAAAGCGAGTGGCGAAAGCCCGACCCCGCCCCTTCGCGGGGACATGCCCAAATTATTAAAATATAATTGGACCATCACCACAATAATTAAAAACTAATGGAACTTCTCACCCTTAGAAAGCATATTGAGAATCACCTCCATCCTCTTTTGCCTGGTCTCCGGTTTTTTCGCAGTTTGCAACCTGAAAACAATCGAAAACAGATTCGTCTTGTTTAAGGTTTTGTAAAACGCATGGGCCTTCTTGTTTTTGCTGAGCTCCTTCAGAAAAT
>DASYGQ010000412.1:0-9156 GCA_035999585.1 Bacteroidia bacterium
TTTTTCTCTTTCAGTTCCGGGTTTACCTGACGCAACGCAGTGATATCATCCAGTATCCAGAATGAGCGGCCGTGTGTGGCGGCAATGAGGTCATTGTCTTTGATAACCAGGTCACGCACTGAGCTCGGGGCCATGTTCAGGCGGAGCGACTGCCAGAGATCACCATCATTGAAAGAAACATAAACCTGTGTTTCTGATCCGGCAAAGAGAAGGCCTTTGCGTTCGGGATCTTCCTTGACCACGTTGATGGGTCCGGCAGGCAAGCCATTTGTGATTTCCTTCCAGGTTTTTCCTCCATCGGTGGTACGGTAAATATGCGGGCGCTCATCATCCAGGCGAATGCAGTTCACGGCAGCATAAGCGGTGTTAATATCCGTGTGACTCGCTTCCATAAGCGATACCTTATGCCAGGAGCTGAGTTGCGGGGGACTTACGTTTATCCAGTTTTTACCGCCATCGCGGGTGAGTTGTATGAGCCCATCATCGGTACCCGCCCAGATCACATTCACATCTAGCGGTGAAGGCGCGAGCGTATATATCACACCGCGCCGGCGCATTGTTTTCATCGACTCCTTGCCATAAGTACCGATGCAGGCGGGCAGGTCATAGGATGTGCGTGTCAAATCCGGACTTATAACCTCCCAGCTGTTGCCACCGGTGCTTGTTTTGAAAACAACATTGCCTGCGTAATACAAAATATGCGGGTCGCGCGGGGAAAACACAATCGGTGCAGTGCGCAGAAACCGATACTTGCCGTCGCGTGCGGGTGAAGGCGAGATATCCTGTGTTTGTCCGGTGAGCTTGTTGTACCGGGAAATCTTTCCGCCGTAAATCATATTGGGATCCAGGGGATCGGCCACGACATACCCATATTCTTCTGCGCCAACAGGATGCCATTCACGGCACGAGATGAAACCATCATTGCCGCGGGAAGAGATGCCCACCGAACCGCTTTCCTGCTGTCCGCTATATACATTATAAGGAAAGGCATTGTCGGCACTCACATGATAGAGCTGTGCTGTCGGCTGATTGTACCAGGAGCTCCAGGTTGCACCTCCATTCACAGTGGTGATGCCCCCCTGATCGCCGCAGAGCAGCATAATATCAGTGTGCTCGGGATTGATCCAGAGACGGTGGTAATCATCACCGCCCGGTGCACCTTTGAAACCGTTCCATTGCTTCCCGCCATCGGTTGATTTCCATACCACCACATTGGCATCATAAACCACATCCGGATTTTTAGGATCTGTTTTTATTTCGGCAAAATCATCGCCTCTGTCCCACAGCCGTGGATCCGCATTCAGCAATGTCCAGGATTCACCGCTGTCGTCACTCCGGTAAATGCCACCAGCCTCCGTTGAATTAATAACTGCATAAAGGCGGGAAGGAAGAGACATAGAAATGCAGAAGCCGATACGGCCAAGTCCCTGAGCTTTTCCAGGCAGGCCTTTTCCGATTCGTTTCCAGGTGTTCCCACCATCGGTTGATTTAAAGAGGCCACTGCCCTCCCCTTCCCAGCTTCCATTCTCCCAGGGAGCCTGGCGTGCGGCCCATAGATCAGCATAGATGACCTGGCTGTTCTGAGGATCAATCTGTACTTCCACTGCGCCTGTATTCTCATCGGTAAACAGTACACGGCTCCAGTTTTTTCCGCCATCGTGGGTTCGATACACGCCTCTTTCCGGATTAGGTCCGTATGGATGACCCAGCGCGGCTACAAATACTTTATTTTCATCACGGGGGTCAATGGCCAGGCCGCCGATCTGCCAGGCATTTTCGAGGCCCAGATGTGTCCATGTTTTACCGGCATCGGATGACCGGTACATACCATTGCCGGTGGAAAGATCAGGTCTTTGCAGGCCTTCACCGCTGCCTGCATAAATGACATTGGGATTGGAAGGAGCCACGGCCACGTCGCCGATGGAGCCGGTGGACTGATCATCAAAAACGGGATTCCATGTACGTCCGCAATCGTTCGTTTTCCAGATTCCGCCATTGTTCACTCCCATGTAAAACACATTCGGTTGTGAAGCGATACCTGCTGCGCCAACGGTTCTTCCCCCACGGTAAGGTCCGATCATTCTCCATTTCATGCAGTTGAACAATGAAGGGGAAATATGCTGGGAGCTTGCGCTTGTGAGAAGGAAACAAAATGCAGCAGCTGCAAGGACTGTTTTTTTTATTCCGGGAAATAAATTCATGCTTTCAAATTATACGTTGGCAACAAGCGGTTTTGACAGGATGAGAAAATGGCAGGGAATTTTGGAGATATCTGCTTTTTCGTAGGGAGCCGTTCCTGTTTCTTCATAGCCAAGGCGCTTGTAATAAGCCAATAGCTCGGTGCGGAGATTCACTACCTGAATATCCATGAAACGGCATTGTGCATTGAGGCAATATGTTTCCACTTCGGAGATGAGCCGGCTTCCCAGTCCTTTGCCCTGCTGATCCGTTTTGACAGCAAGCAGTCCGAAGTATCCTCTATCCTTCCTGATCTCAAAATAGATACACCCGTTAATGGCAGAATTTTCTTCAGAAACAAGAAAAGCGCCGGTATCGAAGCGCTGCTCAAGACCACTTTTCGTGATGCGGTCGCCATCGATAAAAAAGCTTTCCACTTCGTAAGCCTTGTTGATGATTTTCAGCAAGGGTTCAACATCGGAAAGGGTGCCTGGTCGAATTTTCATGAAATACATTTAGCAGGTAAAAGTAAGAAGAAAACTGAGGGAATGTATGTCTGCGGGCTTCAATTCCTGATGCCAAACTTGCAGAAAATTCGGGGGATACTGTATATTTGATCTGCCTGTCTATTGTACGCCTAATTATCCCGTGAAGCCAAACCCAGAAATACATGAGCTGATCCATTCTCTGACAAAATCGGAGAAACGCTACTTCAACTTATTTGCGAAGAGGCATGTCATTGGCAACGAGAATAAATACATACAGCTTTTCAATTGCATTGAGAAGCAGGAGGAATACCGGGAACCAGCCATCATTTCACAACTTTACAAAGATGGCAAGCCATCCAATTTTGCTTCTGAGAAAATATACTTACGGGAACTGATCTTAAAGAGCCTGAAACAGTTTCACGAAAAAAACATTACCGAATCCGTTCTCTACGATCGTCTTATTCAGATTGAAATACTTTATGAGAAAGGATTGTTCCGGACAGGATACAAACTTATTCTGAAGGCTCTGGCCCATGCGAAAGAGCATGAGAAATTCCTGATTCATGCGGAGCTTCTGATCTGGAAAATCAATTACGACCTGAAGTTGAATCAGGTTTTCGGTCTGACTGAAACGATCCATCTGGCAAGTTCCAACGTCAGTAACTTTGTGGAATCCATTCAGTATATGCAGGGATTTTTCGAATTATTCCTGGTCAATGCCCGTTCGGAAATTGCAAATGACCGCATTAAAATAGAAGAAACAATCAAACGATTCGCTCATCTTTCGAAAAAGCCGGACCCGGAGTCCTGCATCGGCATGTATTACTATTATTCCATAGAGTCCATTCTGGCACTTCTGAGGGGGAATAACCGGGAAATGGCGGATAATTTCGGACGCTGCCTGGATCTCTTCAAGAATAATACGTTTTTCTGCGAAGATGAACCTAACCTTTATCTGAAAGCAGCCAACAACTACCTGCTTGCTCTGATTGAGGCGGATGACCTGGATAAGGCCGTTGACGAAATCAATGCATTGAAAATCCACCTGAACAAACTGAACCTTTCAGAACAGCTTCAGGCAAGAGCCTTCCTGTATATCTCGGATACACATTTGTGTATATTGGACAAGCAAGACAAAGTGGTCCAGGCTTATGAAACTTCTCTGAAAATAGAAAAGCAAATACCTGCCTTTGACCGTTTTTTTGAAAAGCCACGCAAAGCGGATCTTTATTTTTCGCTTGTACGGAGCTTTTTCTTTGCAGATGATTTTAAATCCGCTTCCAAATACCTGAATAAAATATTGAAATTAAAGGATGAAAAGAACATCGATCCGGGGCTTATCGCTCTTGCGATGTTTGTGCAGCTGATCACCATGATTCAGCGGGAAGACCTTCCCCTGTTCCGGAACAAACTTACATTTTCGAGAAAATACATCCGTCAGCATTTGAAATCATCCTCCTTCTTTCTTATGTTTTGTGATTACCTGGCTCTCTCCGAGAAAGCAGCCACAGCCAAAGCAGAAAAAACACAGATCAGGGAGGTGGCACTGCAGCTTATTTCTCTTTCTCAGAGCGATGCCACCATCAACAGGCTTTGCGGATATTTCAACCTGATTGCCTGGCTCCGGAAAAAACATAAGATCAGCTGATCACCCTCATTAGGATGCCTCCCTGATTATCCAGATACTATTTTCATCAGTCAATAAGGAACTCGTCTTTTGCGCCAAAGATTTACAAAGCAAAAATTCAGGATGCCTTTCTGTTGGTTTCCCTCCTGAGTGTGATCACCGTGATCTCGGGCCAGATGCCTACCCTGCCCGGGAAACCGAGAAAGCCGAAGCCCCGGTTGATGTATAAAAAGCGTTTATTGGCTTCATAGAGCCCGGCCCAGCGTTTGTAGCGCAGACGAGCCGGAGAGAAACGAAAGCCAAACAGCTCAAAGCCAAACTGCATACCGTGTGTATGGCCCGAAAGAGTGAGAGGAATGTGTGTTTCTCCTTCCATCACCTGC
The DNA here is from genome assembly GCA_035999585.1 of Bacteroidia bacterium. Taxonomy (GTDB): domain Bacteria; phylum Bacteroidota; class Bacteroidia; order Palsa-965; family Palsa-965; genus Palsa-965. Next base: position 4,677 of record DASYGQ010000412.1, read on the forward strand.
TCTTCCCAATGGGTTGGGTCGTGCGACAGCAGGATTTTGAACGAGCCGGCAAGTGTATTTTCAAGTGTTTTGATGAGATCGCCATACTGAGCAAAACTTCTGCCCCAGTTCTCGATACCGAGAAGGTCGATATACGCTCCGTTTTTTTCGATGCGTCTGTTTTCGTTGCGCATCAGGTTGAATCCGATCCGCTTGTGAACTTCAAACAGGCTTTCCAGATTCGCTTTTTTGTGTGCATCCGACGGCCAGCGCAGGTAATCGCCATAATCGTGGTTTCCCAGGATGGAGTATTTGCCCATGGGGGCTTCCAGTTTGCTGAACACATCGATCCAGGGTTCCATTTCGGCTGCGGCATTGTTGACGAGGTCGCCTGTGAAAAAGATCACATCGGAATGCTGGCGGTTGATGAGGTCAATAGCTTTCTCTACCTGCTCGCCGTTATCGAAACTACCGGCATGAATATCCGAGATCTGGGTGATTTTGAATCCGTCGAATTCAGGCGGAAGGTCTTTGAACTTCAATTCAACAGGGTGTACCTTGAAACGGTATTTCCCCCGGGAAATGCCATGCAGGATGACTCCAGCCAGCAGGGCTGACAGAGCCAATGCGCCACGGCTGAACCAAATGCTCCTGTGTTCAAAGAGACTCAGCTCGTGCCCCGGTGCGCCGGGAATAAGATGCATGAATCCGAGCACAAGCCCCCGGATCAGCCGGAATACATCTTCTCCAAGCAGGAAGACACCAAAGGCCATGGCGGGTGCGTAAACAAGAACAAACAAGGCTCCTATTCGCCCGATGAGGCTTACCCGGCGTTTGGCAAAACCATCGGAAAAGAATACGTTGAAGGCCACCCAGCCTGCCAGGAGAAGCTGAGTTCCCCAAAAAGCAGCAGAAGCTATGTAGCTGACCGCCGGGGAAGTACCGGAGAACGCTGCATGAATCCCGCCAAAGAGATACAGGTCAAGCAGCAGAAAGAAGGAAAAAATCAGGACTATTCTTTGAATCAAACGGGATCTGGGGTTCATTGGGTACGCCTTTTCTTGTATAGACGGATGAGGGGGCGGGATATTTTAAGCTGGAATGGGAATGTCACCTAAGGACAGTTTTGGGGAATATTATTGTATTTGTGGGCGTTCGCGGGGTTTTAGATTAGGAATTGGTAGGATCAAATATTGCTTCATAAAATTATAAGCTCAATTGAACCGGTCTCCTTGCCAAAACTAAAAACGCCTCCTGCCGGTCTGGCAGAAGGCGTTGAAAAAGAAATCCGTTTCTTCAGGCTATCCTAGCGAACGATCACAAGTCGCTGGCTCAAGGTAGGCTGATTGCCGGCACGTAAGGTGCAAAAATAAACGCCCTGTGAAAAACCAGAAACATCAACATTGAAGCTGTGGATTCCGGCAGACTGCATACCTTCCTCCGAGGAATAAACAAGACGTCCGGTGATGTCGCTGAGTTCAAAACGAACAGCGGACTGATTGCTTAGTTCATAACGGATGCTTGTTTGCTGACTGCAGGGATTGGGATAGTTCTGAAAAAACTTCATTCCCGCTGCTTCATTTTCAACAATACCCAGATTGGTAGATGTGACTTTGTAAGAAATCTGATGATGCTCCAGTCCATAGATTTGGGTAAAGAGGTAATTGGGAATGAAGGTACTGTCCCACCCGAGGTGATCTTTATTGAATCTCACCCCGTTGGTAATGATTCCGGAATTGTTCCACTGGCCTTTGTCGTAACTCGGAAAAGTGTTGGCTCCGTTTTCTTCGTAAGAAGCGAAATTGAAAATATTCTGGCCTTTTTTGGCAAGCGTATCGCCGGCAGCATAGGTGTAACCTGGTTTGAATGATACGGATGAGCACACAAGCTTACCGCCAGGAACAGCAAAAGCATTTGTGTTGAAGGCTTTGAGGCCCCAGTTCACGACGGCAGTATCCTTTTCAGTAAGCGGAATCTTAAACGTTTGCATGCCGGTGGCGATGGGTGCATTGGTTACATAAGAGTATTTCTGAAGTTTTACGAAAAGGGTATCTACGTTATAATTTGTTTCCCAGCCTGTGGCACCTGTCCACCGGCCTGTTCTGAGGTTCGTCGGATCGGCATTGCTGTAAAGATTCACGATGAGGGTATCCACCACAGAAGAAGCACTGTGCCGCTCATAGCCATATAGCACCGACATGGAATCGACGCTGAAATTATTGAAGGTACTCCAGTTAAAGCCTTTGATGTTTTTAAAATCCATATACAGCACATCCAGCACATCCGAGATGCAATGGATCCAGGGCCGGTCCCAGGCCGTGCCGAATGAAACGATAACCGAAGAATCCGGGAACAGGTAATTACCGTTCAGAACCGAAATTCCTCCTTTGAGGGAATCCTCCAGCTGGCCGTAGTTCAGCCAGAAGCTTTGCTGACCAGCGCTTGATGCCCTGCTCTTTTGAATTGTTTTGAGATTCCGCTGATTTGCCATCCGTGGATAGCCTTGAACGGTGGAAGGCGATTGAGCCAGAAGTGTCATTCCTGTCAGAAGGAAGGCAAAAGAAAGTAAAGCTGTTTTCATTTTCATACGTAGGTTTTATGTTTCATTTTTAAAACAATTATGATGACTGTTTTAAAAGTAGAAGCCGGCTCCGGTTGATGAAAACCAATATTTCCGAATATCTCTTTTCAATAGGTCAGGCTTTTACGCCTCAAGAGCATGCAATTAATTGAAATTGAACAGGCTAATAAATCCAAAATAGCTCTCTCAGAAGGAATGTCTGCGTTATCTATCGGCTTACCCCAACGCAAACAGCCCCTGCTCAATACGCAGAGGCCGTTCATTTTTCGATTTGATCCGATTCTTTTATTTAATGGAAGTAATGAGGGTGGTGCCGTATTTGCTTTCCGACTTCACAACTCCGAAACCCGGAGCATACCACTCAGTTCCTTCGATGGTAACAGGAACACCTATGCCCATCACTTTGATCTGCATCTTACTCACAAAGGTGATGCGGAAACAATCCCAGGTGCCCGCAGGCGATGTGACGCTTTCCTTGCCGGTCACTTTGCGGCTGATGATGTTCAAATCCACCGTTTCATCCATGTTATTCACTTTCATATCCAGGTGCATGTTACCGTCTTTCAGGTCATCCCCTGCCTTCATCGTTGACGGATATTCGAGGTACATATTTTCACCTTGGGCAGTACCATTGGCAAGCTGCTTCTGCTGTTCCGGCGCGATCATCATTTTCAGATCAACCTTAAACACCCCTCCGGTGCATTCCATGTTGTTTGTCCCTTTGGCCGTTGACTTACCTTTCTTATTGAAAAGCTCGGAGTTCACAACTGAAGTCATGCCCGTGGCTGTCTTGGAAACATTCGAAACTGTATAAACCTGTTTCCCGTTTTCATCACCGTCTTTTTTGTAAAGGGTCATTTCAACGGTTTTATTTCCCTGCATAAAATAATAACCGGCACAATCCTGAGCTTCCAGTCCGCCAGAAACAATGAAGCATAGTATAAAGGCAATTCTTTTCATGACGTATCTCATTTTTAGTTTTGTAAAGCGGTTGCAATTTTAAGAAATAATCGGATCGCCAACCGGATGTTTCTTTTCTGAAACAAGGTTCCTTTTCTTCTTTCATATCAGACAAGGAATTGGGGAGCGTTGAAATAATAAGTATTTTAAGGCATTGAAAAAATCAAAAAAAGAGAAGCCCGAAGAAAGCATCGCAAAGCCCTGGTATGTATACATGCTGGAGTGCTCCGACGGTTCAATCTATACCGGCATCTCTAATGATGTGGAGGCCCGGCTGGCCCGGCACAATGCAGGAAAAGGTGCCAAATACACATCTGGCCGAAGGCCGGTGGTGCTGAAAGCCGTATGGTCTTTCCCGGACAAAGCGCTGGCATCACAAACCGAATATGCCTGGAAGCAATTGCCCAGAGATAAAAAACTTCAACTCATTTCAGAATGCCTCTCCTTATGAAACCCATTGCCTTAATTACCGGAGCTTCCGGAGGAATCGGACTGGCCTTCGCACGCATCTTTGCCCGTGAAGGATATGACCTTGTTCTGGTGGCCCGGAGCAAAGACAAGCTTGATGCACTCGCACGGGAATTACATCCGGTGAATGTGACCATCATCGTCAAAGATCTGAGCCTGAGACAGGCTCCCGATGAGATCTATGAAGAGCTGAGGCGAAAAGGAATAATTGTCGAAACCCTGATCAACAATGCCGGACTGGGTGATTATGGGTTCTTTCAGGATGCTGACTGGAATAAGCAAAGCGGCATGATTGATTTGAATATACATGCACTCACACATCTGTGTCATCTTTTTGGAAAAGACATGGTAATGAGAAGGAAGGGTCGTATCCTGAATGTGGCTTCCACAGCCGCTTTCCAGCCGGGACCCCTAATGAGTGTTTACTACGCCAGCAAAGCCTATGTGCTTTCCTTCACGGAGGCCATCTCCAACGAATGGAAAGAGTTTGGT
>DASYGQ010000005.1:0-7236 GCA_035999585.1 Bacteroidia bacterium
ATCGGCATCGAGAAGTTAAGCCCGAAGCTTGTCCCGAAATTCCTGTACAGCGTTTCAGGTTGTGCGCCGAGGATACCTGCATCGGCAAACCAGCTGAGTCTCGGCTTGTAATTGATGCCGGCGAGCAGGCGGCGGTTGTTGATCTGAAAGCTGTCGATCCGGTAGGTATTCAGGAAGCGGGAGGCTGGCAATCCAACCGACACTCCGCTTTGTATGGGTGGCGGTGCCAGGCGTGGGGCAGCGGTGTCGTTAACCCCGCATAACACATTCAGGGCATACACATCCGAACGGTACTGGCTCTCTTCCTGTTTCAGGTTTATCTCCACGGATTGCAGGGCAACCAGGAAGGTGGAGTAGTCGAACGCTTTGTAAATACCCCGCTCGGTCAGTTGTTTGAGATAGCTGCTTTCGTCCTGCAGCAGGTTTAATGTGCTTTGCAGGTATTCGATCCGGATAATGCCTGCATAAGCATTGATGTATTGGGAAGTGATGGCTTTGCGCAGTTCATGTTCCGATTGTACGGCTGAGTTTCCGGCTGACTGGCCCTGTAGCCTTGCACTTTCAAACTGCGGTCCCAGAATTTGTTTGTTGAGGATATTCTGATTCACACCCATGAGCAATTCATAATTGCCTCCGTTGGTGACTGCATTGTCATATCCGTAGCCGTCGATGACAGGGGCATACAGGATCTGACCGATCATATTGACCTGAGGCTTGCGGGTGGCTTTGATTTTGAGGCTGTCGAAAGCGCTTGACTGCACCTGGTTGCGGAAATCATTCAGCTGCGGGTTGTTGGCCAGTCCTTTGTTCAGGTAATAATCAAGCGTGACGGTTTGTGCGCAGGCAGCAAACGCAATGAGAAATAATAAGCATGTGAGGCGGAGCGGTTTGGAATACATCGCTGGTAAAATTGTCAAGCCGTGAATTTAAGACTTATTTGGTGCAGATCATCAGCATACAGATACCTGATTTCAATACCTGATGAATCGCAGATCTGACGTACAATGGCAAGTCCCAGGCCGAGTGAGTCGCTGGCCGGTTTCTCTTTATGGAAGCGTTCGAAAAGCCTGGCGGGGTTTCCCTGAAGCGGTTCACCGGTATTCATCAGCCTGATTTCACCGGGGGCTGTTTTCAAAATCAGCTTTCCGCCTTTCTGGTTGTGTTTGATGGCATTGCCCAGGAGATTCGACATGAGAATGTCGGCCAGTCCGGGATTGATCATTCCATCCACACGCACTGTAAGGTCTTTTTCCACCTGTATGTTTTTGTGCTGCAGCATCTCTTCAAAAGAAGTGAGCTTGTTCTGAAGCAAATCGTTCATGCTGATCATCTTCAAGTCGCCGAACTGATTGTTGCCTATGCGGGTCAGTAATACCAGGGCCTGGTTGAGCCTGGAGAGACGGTTCAGGCTCTCATATACTTCGGTGATGAGTTTTTTCTGCTGCTCATTCATGCCTTCCGACTGCATGAGCAGTTCGAGCTTGGCTTTCATGATGGCCAGAGGAGTCTGGATCTCATGTGATGCGTTTTCTGAAAAATCTTTCAGGCTGAGGTAATCGCCTGAGATCTTATCGGTCATTTTGGCCAGCGCTTCATTGAGTTCATCAAATTCGTTGATGCCCGACTTTTCGAAGGTCAGCGGACTGGCTTTGGCCAGGTTGTATGAATCGAGTAAATGGAGCGCATGATAAAAAGGTTTCCAGAGCTTTCTGGAAATCCGGCGGTTGATTTCGAACATACAGAGCAGCAGGAGCGCAAGCAGGATGAGCATGGCTTTCACGATGGCGGTGATGACATCATCCGACTCGAAGAAAGGCTTCAGCAGCGTGATGCTGTAACTTGTCTGTTGTGTATTCGGACTGTTATAAATAAAATTCAGTTTGCGGTAGGGCAGATCTTCGTTCATCTCCTTGCTGAACATCGTTGTGTCCATTGGTACAGTGGCGGATGAGGCGTTTTTGGTGTAAGGGATTTGTTTTATCTGCACTTCATCACCGAAGGAAATAAACTGATCAGGAACCGTTCCCAGTGCGTCCAGCTTGTGGCATATCCTGTCTTTTTCAATCTGAAGCTGTTCGGAGGCTTCATTGTTCATGATTTTCATGAGCATGAAATAAAATACGAGGGTGCCGGCCGCGAAAATGATCAGGGCGCCGGACAGGTAATAAAGGTTGGTTTTGTTGAGCAGTTTCAATTCTATCCGAATTTATAACCGAGGCCGTAAACGGTTTGTATATAATCTTCAGCGCCTTTTTCTATGAGTTTCTTTCTCAGATTTTTGATGTGAGAATAGATGAAGTCGAATGAGTCGGAAGTATCCATGTCATCGCCCCACAAATGTTCTGCAATGCTTTCCTTGGTGAGGACCCGGTTTTTGTTGGATACGAAAAAGAGGAGCAGGTCGAACTCCTTACGGGTGAGTGTGACGGGCTTTTTTTTGATGGTCACCTGCATTTCTTCGGGAATAATGGCAATCTCGTTGAAAACAATTTCATTGCTGCCCTTGAAATTTCTCCGGCGTATGATGGATTTGATGCGGGAGTTGAGTTCGGAAAGATGAAAAGGCTTTGTGAGGTAATCATCGGCCCCGAGATCCAAGCCCTGCACCTTATCATCCAATGAATTTTTTGCCGAAATAATGATAATGCCGGCTTCAGAGCCTTTCTTTTTGAGATCGGCGATGATATCAAGTCCGCTGCCGCCGGGCAACGTGATGTCAACCACCACACAATCATACCCGTAAATACCGGTTTTCATTTCCGCGCTGCTGAAGTCGGATGCCAGCTCACAGGTATGTCCTTCTTCTCTGAGGTAAGAGAGAATCGAATCGGAAAGTGACTTTTCATCTTCGATGAGGAGAATCTTCATAGGGTAGATTCAAAACTGTGTGATTTTTTTTCAGTAAAAAAAGAAATATTCAATAATCAATATTCAATGCTCAATATTCAACCGAGTGTGTTACTTGAAAATTGAATATTGAGCATTGAATATTGATTATTATTTTTTATTTATTAATTCCCTTAAGAACACTGCATCTGAAAGCAAAGTAAAGGTACAATTCTGGATGGAATCTGGACTGATAAAGGCATGTGGCATCACTTTCCTTCTCTGTCTGCCTGGGAAAAACGAAAGCATGAGCCGAAGAAATGAAATATGCGTAATTTAGAGGCAAAGGCAGATAGAAAGCAGCCGTTAAAAACGAACATTCAGAAATAAAAAATATGGAATACAGACGTTTGGGTAAATCGGGTTTGCAGGTGAGCGCATTGTCATTCGGCTCCTGGGTCACATTTGGTTCACAGATCGGTGACAGTGTGGCAGAAGAATGCATGAAACGCGCTTATGATGCCGGCGTAAATTTTTTCGACAATGCAGAGACTTATGCCGATGGCAAATCGGAAGAAGTGATGGGTCGCATTCTGAAGAAAATGAAATGGGACCGCAGCACGTATATCGTGTCGAGCAAGGTGTTCTGGGGTGGCACGCTGCCCAACCAGTTTGGTCTGAGCCGGAAGCATGTGTTTGAAGCCTGTCATGCAGCGCTTCGTCGCCTGAACGTGGATTACCTCGATCTTTATTTCTGCCATCGCCCCGACAAGAACACACCGGTTGAGGAAACAGTCAGGGCCATGCACGACCTGGTGAGTCAGGGCAAAGTGCTTTACTGGGGAACCAGTGAATGGAGCGCCCAGCAGATCATGGAAGCCTGGATGATTGCCCGGCAATATAACCTCGTGCCTCCCGTGATGGAGCAGCCTCAGTATAACATGTTTCACCGCGACCGGGTGGAAGCTGAATATGCAAGACTTTACAGCGAATGCGGCATGGGAACAACGATCTGGTCACCGCTTGCATCCGGTTTGCTGACCGGGAAATACAACGATGGTTTACCCAAAGATACCCGCATCGACCTGCCCGGAATGGAATGGCTGCGTAAAAAGGTAACAGGACCCGATGCACTCCCGAAAATTGAAAAGGCGAAGAAGATGGGGGTATTGGCCAAAGAAGCGGGACTTTCTCTCACACATCTGGCCCTGGCCTGGTGTCTGAAGAACCCTCATGTATCAACAGTGATCACAGGCGCTTCAAAGCAGGAGCAGGTGAGCGATAATATGAAGGCGATGGATGCGCTTCCGAAAATGACTCCGGAGCTGATGGAAGCCATTGAAAAAATACTGGATAACAAACCACCGGTTCCCCCCTTTTAAAGAAGGGGTCAGGCTGCTTCCGGACCTTTTCCGAATTTGCGGAGGGTGTTGTAGTGCGAGGCGATCGCAGAGAAAAAGGAGTGCTGGTTATAATAGGCTATCTCATGCTTCCTGGCCACCGACTCTACTATGTTTGATATGGCAGGGTAGTGGATGCTGCAGATTCGCGGAAACAAATGGTGCTCAACCTGGAAATTCAGGCCTCCCACAAACCAGGTAATGACAGGATTCTTAATAGCAAAATTGGCTGTTGTTTCCATCTGGTGAACGATCCAGGCATTGTCAATCAGTCCTTCTTCCGGCTCCGGATGATCGGTATCTTCAATCACATGTGCCAGCTGAAAAATAATGGTGATGATAAAGCCTCCCACCAAATGCATCGCTGCAAAGCCGATCAGCACTTTCCACCAGACTACCGGAAGTACGATGAGTGGAATAATCAGGATATAGGTATAGTAGAATGCTTTGAATGCAAGCAGCTTGATTATTTCCTTGCGCGGATGCGCCGTGTCCTTTTTGTAACGGAATATTTTATTGTAATCGGTATAAAACACCCAGCTCAGCGTAAGCATCATATAGGCGAAAAAGGCAAATACATGCTGTAACCGGTGAACAGGCTTGTGCGGGGCATTGGGAGAAAGGCGTAGGAATTTCACCACGCTCAGGTCTTCGTCGCGTTCATAGATATTGGTGAAGGTATGGTGCTTGATGTTGTGTTTGATCTTCCACATATAGTCATTGGCGCCGACCAGATTCATGGTGAGGCCGAGGAAGCGGTTCACCTTTTCATTGCTTGAATAGGCGCTGTGCAGGGCATCATGGGCTATGCTGAATCCGATGCCGGCCAGTCCCACACCCATGAAAACAGCCATCCCAAGCATGGCCCATTCACTGAAATGACCAAAAAGGATCAGGAAATAGGGGACAATGTAAAAAGAGAGCATACAAAACGTCTTCAGTATCATGCGGTAGTCGGCATGCCTCGAAAGCTTGTTCTCTTCGAAGTATCTGTTGACGCTTTCTTGCAGATCCGAAACGAATTCGGTGTATTTCTTGTTGTTAAACCTGATTCGGGCTTGCATTTTCTGCGGATAGGGTGCAAATATAGCGCATTTTTTTTACTTTAACCGCATAAATCATTCCACAACCGACTTGAATAGATTACATAAACTCCTGATTGTTATTTTGTTATGTTTTTTGGCGGTAGCGATTGTTTGCTGCCTCGATCCCATACCCCAGAATCCGTCCTACCACCTCTTTGCCGATGCCCGCACCCTGGCCGGAATGTCTTTTTTCTTCAATGTGACCTCGAATCTGCCCTTTCTTCTGATCGGTTTTTGGGGTTTGCGGCTATGCCTCCGGAAAGAGGGTGTTGTATTTTCCAGTCCTTCTGCCAGCAGGGCCTGGCTCAGCCTTTTTGCCGGTGTTTTTGCTGTTGGACTGGGTTCTGCCTGGTATCACCTGGCCCCCGATAATGAAAGACTTGTCTGGGACCGGCTGCCTATGACCCTTGTGTTTATGAGTTTTTGCGCCATGCTGGTGTCAGAGCGCGTCAGTCCGGCCGGTGGAACCGTTATGCTGATCCTTCTCAACGGCATTGGTATTTTCAGCGTCTGGTACTGGCACATCACCGATCATGGCGGCGGAGGAGATCTTCGTCCTTATGTACTCGTTCAGTTTGCCCCGATGGTTATACTGCCGGTGCTGCTTCTCCTGTTCCGGGAAGGGCCTCCCTTGTTCCCATCTCTCTTCTGGCTGTTTGTCTGGTATGTGCTTGCCAAAGTCCTCGAGCATTATGATATAGCCGTATACCGCTTCACCGGTTTTGTGAGCGGTCACACACTGAAGCACCTGGCGGCTTCGGCAGCCGTATATTGCATGCTGGCCATTCTTCTGGCCCGGCGAAAAATGAATGAAACAATTCCATCCCCGATTCATGAAAACTCTTTTTAAAGATTTGAAAGTACTGGAGCTGGCCAGCGTACTGGCGGGCCCCGCGGCAGGTATGTTTTTCGCTGAACTCGGAGCTTCCGTCATCAAGGTGGAAAACAGCAATACCGGCGGTGATCTCACACGGCAGTGGAAGCTTCCTCAGGAAGATCCTTCAGCTCCCTTTTCTGCGTATTATGCTTCTGTCAATTATGGAAAACAATCGCTGATGCTTGACCTGAAAAAGGCTGAAGACAGGGAAAAGGTATATGCTCTTATTGCTGATTCAGACATGGTCATCACCAATTTCCGGAAGGATGAAGCACGGAAGCTGGAAATGAGCCATGCCGAGTTCCGTAAACACAATCCGGTGATCATTCATGGCAATCTCACGGCGTATGGTGAAGAGGATCCTTCACCGGGCTTTGATCTTGTGCTCCAGGCAGAGACAGGCTTTATGTCCATGAACGGCACAGCCGAAAGCGGCCCTCTTAAAATGCCGGTGGCTCTTATCGATGTGCTGGCTGCACACCAGCTCAAGGAGGCCTTGCTGCTGGCACTCATCAAACGCATGGAAACAGGCAAGGGCTCCTATGTGAGCGTATCGCTGTATGGGACGGCCCTGGCTTCTTTGGTTAACCAGGCTGCCAATTTCCTGAACACAGGTTTTGTTCCCGGGCTTGCAGGCTCCCTGCATCCGAACATTGCTCCTTATGGTGAAGTGTTGACGACAAAGGATGATAAAAAAATTGTGCTGGCGGTGGGTAATGATAAGCAGTTCCTTGCCCTGTGTCGGGTACTTGAAATGCCTGAGCTGGCTTCCGACCCCCTGTTTGCGACCAATCCGATGCGATTGAAGAACAGAACAACTCTTCAGGAGAAACTACAGCAGGCAGCTTGTATGGCGAGCTCTGAGATTCTGGTGGCCAAAATAAAAGAGGAGGGTGTGCCGGCCGGCATGATCCGCAACCTGGAAGAGGTTTTTGCACGTCCGGAGGCCGGAGCCATGGTTCTCAACGGAACCGATGAGCTGAATTCCTACCGTATGGTTTCTTCATTGGGATTTCATGAAAACGCCTCCTGAATACTTATTAACAGG